>CAVFAM010000027.1:0-5823 GCA_963620375.1 Bacteroidaceae bacterium | reverse complement strand
CCCTATGCTCTGTTTTTGCTTAAACCAACGACCATCTTTGATTTGCCGCCACTCTTTGTAATATCAAGCTGTGAAATATTAAGCTCACGGGAAATAATCTCTATTGTTCTTGGAGAGCAGAAGCCTGCCTGACATCTTCCCATTCCAGCTCTGGTACGTCTCTTTACGCCATCTAAGGACTTAGCTCCCAAAGGACGGTTGATTGCATCAATAATCTCTCCTTCTGTAATCATCTCACAGCGGCAGATGATGTTGCCGTATGCAGGCTTTTCCCTGATAAGGGCTTCGTATTCAGCCTCTGATAGATTTTTAGGATTGAGTATTCCTTTTCTCTTTCCGTTAAAATCTGGATTAGCCTCTGCATTAAACAGGGTCTTGACAATCTGGGCAACTCTTTCTCCGATAGCCGGGCAGCTTGACAGACCAGGAGATTCGATACCTGCACAGTCGATGAAAAATGGAGCGTCGCTTAACTCTTCTATGATAAATTCATGATTATCCTCGTGGGCACGGTTGCCAGCAAAAGAAGTAATGACCTGACGTACCGGAACTGTAGGAACAGAACGCTTTGCTGCTGTGCATACATGGTCTAAGCCATTTCTTGTTGTGTTGGTGCCCTCCTTGTCATCATGGTCATCAGCAGTTGGCCCGATAAGGGTATTTCCATGGACGGTAGGTGTTACAAGTATTCCCTTTCCATATTTTCCAGGCAGCTGGAATATGGTCTTGTCTACGATACCACCCGTTGCCTTATCAAGCAGGCAGTACTCTCCCTTTCTTGGTGTGATATTGATTTTTCTGGCACTAACCATATTGTGAAATACATCTGCATAAACACCGGCAGCATTTACCACACATCTTGTCTGCATTTCACCCTTATTTGTCACAAGGGTATAGCCATGACATTCTTTATCAATAGTTATAACTTCTGTATTAAATTTAAACTCAACACCGTTTGTAGCAGCGTTCTCTGCCAATGCAATATTGAGTCCAAATGGGCAGACAATGCCTCCTGTAGGACAGAAAATTGCAGCCACCACTTCATCCGAGAGGTTTGGCTCCATCTCGTGGACTTCCTTTGAATCAAGGATTTTTATATCAGGGATGCCGTTTTGAAGTCCCTGCTCATAGAGGGCATGAAGCTTTGGCATATCATCCTCGCTAAAGCATACAATTAATGAGCCATTTCTCCTGAATTCAAAATCCAGTTCATTTGCCAATACTCCCATAAGCTTGTTGCCACGGACATTCATCTGTGCCATGAGTGTGCCCGGCTTACAGTCGATTCCAGAGTGGACAATGGCACTGTTTGCCTTTGATGTGCCACAACAGACATCCTCTTCTTTTTCCACCACACAAACCGATAATTTGTATCTGGATAATTCTCTGGCACAGGCACTGCCTGATACCCCTGCTCCGATAATTACTACATCATACATGTTCTTTCCTCCTATTTAAAAGGAGCCATACAAAATAGACATCTCTAAGATGTGTACTGTCTGGCTCCTCTCTCTGACATACATTATTTAATTAAAAAATCAAACCATATACCCATACTGCCAAAAGTGCTCCAATGATTGGCCCGATTACCGGAACAACAAGTCCGTATCCAAAATCAGATGATCCCTTGCCCTTAATAGGTAATACAGCATGTGCCAGACGTGGTCCAAAGTCTCTGGCAGGATTAATTGCATATCCTGTAAGACCGCCAAGAGACATACCAATAGATACAATTATGGCGAACACAAGGAATTTTCCTGTTCCATCTGCCAAATCAGGTACCTGTGCCAGTCCTTTGATAGCAAATACAAGGACAAATGTTCCTACAGCCTCACTCAAGATATTTCTTGGAATATTTCTGACTGAAGGAGCTGTACAGAATACGCCCCGCTTGGCTGCTTCATCATCTGTAGCATCAAACTGATCCTTAAACAAGGCATAGACGATACAAGCACCACAGAAAGCTCCTGCAATCTGAGCTATAATATATCCAGGCACCATTGCCCATTCAAAGCTGCCATCCGCAGCCAGTGCCAATGTGAGAGCCGGGTTAAAGCTTGCGCCTGAAGCTGCACCAAATATAAAGGCTGGTACCAGAACTGCAAGACCCCAGGCAAGTGTGATTTGAACTGCACCTGCACCTTTCATTCCTGACTTGTTCAGGTTAACATTGGCAACAACACCATCTCCTAAAATAATAAGCATCATAGTTCCGACGAACTCTGCAATATATGCTGTCATATGAAACCCTCCTAGTCTTCTTTTGCCCAGTTAAATGCGTATGTAACTGCTTTTTTCCACAATTTGATTTTCTTGCTTCTTTCCTCTTCTGAGATTTCAGCTTCAAATGTGCGGTCGATAGCCCAGTTGTTTCTGACATCATCCTTGCTTGACCAGTAGCCAACAGCAAGACCTGCAAGATATGCTGCACCCATTGCAGTTGTCTCTACACACATAGGACGGTTTACAGGAGCGTTGCTGATATCAGCCTGCATCTGCATTAACAGGTTATTGGAACTTGCACCACCATCGACCTTAAGTGCGGCGAGGTTGATGCCGGAGTCAGCCTTCATAGCTTCAAGTACGTCATTAACCTGATATGCCAGTGACTCAAGGGTTGCTCTGATGATGTGGTACTTATTCACACCTCTTGTGATACCTACGATTGTTCCACGAGCGTACTGATCCCAGTATGGAGCACCAAGTCCTGTAAATGCAGGCACAACATAACAGCCGTTTGTATCTTTTACTTTTCTTGCCATATATTCTGAATCTGGTGATGAATCGATGAACTTCATTTCATCACGCAGCCACTGGATAGAGGCCCCAGCTACGAAAATAGAGCCTTCAAGGGCGTAATTGACTTTGCCATCAAGACCCCAGGCAATAGTTGTAACCAGTCCGTTGTTTGAGAATACTGGTTTTTCTCCTGTATTCATGAGAAGGAAGCAGCCTGTACCGTATGTGTTCTTTGCCTCTCCTGCCTCAAAGCATGTCTGTCCGAAAAGGGCAGCCTGCTGGTCTCCTGCAGCTCCTGCGATTGGAATAGGTCCACCAAAGAATATAGGATTTGCCTCTCCATATACACAGCTTGATGGTTTTGGTTCTGGAAGCATACATTTTGGAATGTCCAGCTCTTTTAAGATTTCATCATCCCATTCGAGTGTGTTTATGTTAAACATCATTGTTCGTGATGCGTTTGAATAATCTGTGACATGAACCTGTCCCTGTGTAAGCTTCCAGATAAGCCATGTCTCAACAGTTCCGAAGAGAAGCTCTCCCTTTTCTGCTCTTTCTCTTGCACCCGGTACATTGTCAAGGAGCCATTTTAACTTAGTTCCTGAAAAGTAAGCATCGATTACAAGTCCTGTTTTCTTTCTGAAAGTCTCTGTTAAGCCTTTCTCCTTAAGTGAATCAGCGTACTCTGATGTACGGCGGCACTGCCATACAATCGCATGGTGGATTGGTTCTCCTGTATTTTTATCCCATACAATTGTTGTCTCTCGCTGATTAGTGATACCGATTGCTCCGATATCAGCAGCGGTGGCACCGATGTTTGCCATAGCTAACTTGGCAACCTCCAACTGTGTTGACCAGATTTCGTCTGCGTCATGCTCTACCCATCCTGGTTGTGGGAAAAACTGTGTGAACTCCTTCTGTGCCACACTGCACATTTCTCCTTTTTCGTTGAAAAGGATACAGCGGTTGCTTGTTGTTCCGGCATCAAGTGCCATAATGTACTTTGCCATGTAAAAACCCTCCATTTCTATCATTGAGCCCCCCGGCTCGTCTTGATGAGGTAATTTTATCTCGGATGCCGGGGATTGTCTTTAGACAGAAAATGGGTTTTGTCAATATGAAGAGGGGGATTTTGACAGGGTGGGAATATTGTCAAAATATGCCTGATATGTGTTATAATAATTGTAACAAATAAGTATTGGGGGACAATTTAATATGAGGTATTTTAAAAGAAAACTGGGGATTTTTATGCTTATCTTTTGCATGGCGTTTTCATTTCTTGCATGCACTGCGCCAACTGAAATCATGGCAGAAGAAAGCTCATCAGCCGATTGGATGGCAGATGTGGATGGAGAGACAATGCTAAGCTCTATGTCTATTCCGGGCACTCATGACACCTGTACGCAGTATGTGGGCATGAGCTATATCTTTAAGTGTCAGAACACAGGTGTTGCTGAGCAGCTGGAAAATGGATACAGGTATCTGGACATGCGTTTGGTGCTGGATGGAAAAGGCGATAAGCAGACCTTGATTTTAAAGCACAATTTTTCAAAATGTAAGAAATCAGGCTGGTTTTTCTCAAAGGCACTCTCGCTGGATGATGTCTTAAGTGATGTATACGCCTTTCTTGAAGCCCATCCAAGTGAGACAGTCATAATGTGCATGAAGGCTGAAAACAGCAAGGATGATGTGGCTCAGGTACAAAAGCTCCTGTATGAGGCTATTGAGGAGAATGAGGATGCCTGGTACTTAGCTAATGACATTCCGACATTAGATGAAGTCAGAGGCAAGATTGTGCTTGCCACACGCTTTGAGGATGAGATAAAGCTGGGGGATGAAAAAAGCGGCCTGCACTTCTACTGGGAGGATCAGGGAGACTGTACTATTGTCAGCCAGCCCTATGCAGAATCTGCTATAAATGATAATGCGGCTCTGTCTGTGCAGGATAGATATAATTATGGAGTCTCTGACAAAATTGATGCTATTGCTGCAAGCCTTGAAAATAGTCAGGCATCGGATGACAGCTTTTTCCTTAACTTCACTTCCACCAGTGGAAGCGGCAAGGTGGGACACCCTAAGAAATACGCAAAGAAAATCAATGCGTATCTGAGTGATTATGACTGGGCGTCTGGAAACTGTTATGGAATCGTTATTGTGGACTTTGCAAACAGGGATATTGCGGGGAAGATATATGGGACTAATTTCTGATTTTTATATATCGATAATCAGAATTTCTTCTTTATCAAGCTCCACCTGCCTTGCAATTTTACCATCTGCAAAGTAAAATGCACCACCTCTGCTTACAGGGTCACTGGATAAAGGATTAACAAGTAAAGTCTGTGGGCAGGCGAGAGCTGCCTGTTTAGCGTACTCGCCTGCTTCAGACTCATCTAAATCAAAATTTACATATACAGGCCAGATTAATACAGCACTGCTCTTAAATTTTTCTGGGAATATCCACATATCTCCACACAGAGCGATATTAAATTCTATTCCATGAAACTCAAATGGACTGCTGATACTGCCCTCTTTATAGTGGTCATTGGTTACTTCATAATCTTTCCAATTTTTGCTGATTCGTCTATAGTTATAGATGATTTCGCCATTTTCAATCAGGGCATATGAGGAATATATGTCAGTCTGGTCTTTTTCAATATATCCCACCATAATTGCTTTTTGATAGCTAAGAGATAAAGCCTTGATTTTGTTCATTATTGGAGAATCCTGCGCTACTGCTATTTTAATATCTGTCTCATATTCAGAAGTGACAGAACCAAATCCCTGCAAAAAGGCTTCACCGAAGCAGAGTAAATCCACGCTGCCGGCTTCACTTAAGGCTTTTTCGATTTGGGAAAGGTTAAATTCTATGTCATTATTTTTACACTCGTAGGGTGCTAGTCCGATTTTCATGATGCTTTTCTCCGTCTTTTTGCCATAGTATATCATTTAAAGATATTAGTAAGCAAGTAAAAATAATATTGAATCGAACATATATTCGTGATAATATGTTAATATTACTTCAATTATTAAGAATATAAAAGAAATAAATCATAATTAGACAATGGACTAATCTAAATTTAAAGG
>CAVFAM010000026.1:0-2581 GCA_963620375.1 Bacteroidaceae bacterium | reverse complement strand
CATATAAGAAACTGCTCGAGTTGTGCGCAGGCGCCCCTAATCGGCATTTCCTGAGAAGGCTCCTAGTCTAACTAGGATGGTTATCTGGTTGTTCGCATGAGACGTACACCCTGCGCCCTCCTGTCAAATGCGTTGAAGTACACCTTCCCTGAAGGCAAAATACGCATCTGGCAAATTCTACGGCTTTACTCTAAGGTTTATGCTCCCCACCTATATGCCCCCATGTGCTAATTAAATTTAATATGGGTGCCATGCCAGAATATTATGTATACACATACAGAAAACCTGCCACTGGCAGCTTTTCTGTATACTAAGGCATATAAAAAAGGCGGGATTTGCAAAAACTGCTGCCCGCCTCTTAGTAAAATTATAAAGTTTACAGGTTATTTCATGATTACGATAGAGTAGCCTGGCATATCCAGTGTGCCAGCCTCAAGCCCTGCGGCTGTATCCCCTGTAATCAGCTCGCCACCCATAGAAAGCTCGCCCAGTGAAGACACATCCACAGTCTTATCATCCTGCTTTGTGTTGATTACGACATAGATTACAGAACCCTCATAGTCCTTCTTCAATACAAGAACCGCCTCATCAGATAAGGCTTCCTCCACGGAGTTCCCGCCTCTTGCAATTTCAGGATATACATTTCTCAGCTTCATGCCCTGCTTTACAAAATTGTAAATAGAGGTCTCATCATCCTGCTGGTCTTCCAGGGTGCCGTATTTCATGTCAATATCCTTAGTCGCAATGCTTTCACACATACCCTCTGCATTTTCATCATTGTACCAGAGCATAGGTGTACGCTTATTTTCATCATCACCATTGCCCTTCATGCCAAGCTCTTCACCATAATAGAGGTAGTATGCGCCGCCCATCATCATGGCAAGCCCCTGCGCCATCTTAACCTGAGCCTCTGAAGTGTCTCCTGCAAAGCTTCCTGCTATTCTTGCTGTGTCGTGGTTTGATGTGAATGCAGCATCTATATAATCAGGATTATTTTCTTCCATTTTTTCATCTACAGACACAAGCTTATTGCCAAAATTCAGGGCTGAGCCTGTAGTAAGCGCTTTTACAATGGCTCCGCTCTTTGTAGCAAAGTCAAAATCAAAGAAGCTGTCTACTCCGCTCTTATAGTAATTAGTGTATGTAGAAGCATCTGTCCAGCACTCTCCCACTATATATGCCTCTGGGTCGTAGCTCTTTACCACATCATTGAGCCATGACATAAAATCAATATTCTTATCATCCTTGCCAGTGTAATATGATGTAGTCGCATCCAGTCTAAAGCCTGAAACTCCCTCATCCAGCCAGAATTTTATGATTTTCTCAATCTCAGCCCTGACATTCCCGCTGTCAAGATTAAGGTCAGGCATACTGTAGACAAACTGTGATTCATAGTACCAGTCAGTTCCCTCGACCACACTCCAGCCGGAAGCTCTCTCCTTAGAGAAATTATAATATTCCACATACGGGCAGTCTGCCGGATTAGGCTCCTCCCCCTCTCCCAGCGACTGTATATAGCTGTAGGCTTCCTTAAACCAAGGATGCTCTGAGGATGTGTGATTTACAACCAAATCAAAAAGTACATTGATGTCTCTCGCATCACATTCCTTTATCATATTCTCATAATCTTCAAGAGTGCCAAACTGCTCGTCGATTGAATAATAATCAACCACATCATACTTGTGGTAAGAAGGCGACTGGCAGACCGGAGTAATCCAGAGACCATCAGCTCCCAGGTCCTTGATATAATCAAGTCTGAATGTGATACCATTTATATCGCCCACCCCATCTCCATCGCTGTCACAAAAGCTGTAAGGGAAAATCTGATAATAATTCCTGTAATTATCATCAATAACATTCTCCTCCATATCATTCATGGAAACCATGGTCTGATATGCGGACTCGCCACCATCTGCACTTGACACACCTGTTACTTCTGTATTTGTCACTCCCGCAGACTCTGTGGCTCCCTGAGACTGCCCATTACCGCAAGCCGTCATGGACACCAGCATTGCCACAACAAGAGCGCCTGAAATTATTCTGTTTTTCATACCTTCCTCCATTTCTATTTTGACAATACTTTTTTTGCGCATATCTTAAAATGTACTTGTCAAAATTTATGTATTGCTCACTTATACCTATATCCGTAGCTATCCTGTATTATTGTTAATATTCGTATGTCATATGTTAATATCCGTGTATCACACTATCCGCTGCCATATTTACTGTCATATTTATCCAATAAATATTTAATAGCTGGTTGTAAGCTTCATACTAATACTTATTTGTACATTTCCTATTTTCTTACACATATATTGCATATAAATAACCGCACATTTAATTTTTCTTTTTAACCTCAATAATGCAAACCAAACTGGTTCAAAAAAGTTTTACTTTATTGTTTGCCAGTCACCGGGGCAGTGAAAAATTTTCTCTTTATTGCTTGCCAGTCACTGAGTCAGGGCAAAAAACTTTTACTTTATTGCTTGCCAATCAATGCCGCCGTGGCTTCTTCATAAACCATGATTGGTATGCTGTGCAAGCCTTGTCTGCTTTTGGTTCCTTGTGAAGGATATTACAT
>CAVFAM010000025.1:0-11221 GCA_963620375.1 Bacteroidaceae bacterium | reverse complement strand
GCCATATATTGACAAGCAGTATCTGGTTCCAAAGCCTATGGTCTATGTGCAAACTGATAATCAGGGAGAGTCAAAACAGAAGAAGGCATATAAAAAATTAAAATACCTTCCAGTGGAGAAAATTGATGAATTTTTGACGGGAAATATGAATTTGGAAACAGACCCCATGAGAGGATTTGGACAGATGCGCCAGCAGACCATGGCACATGTGCGTATGGAAGGCGATACACTGCCTTACAGGGTGGGAGCCTTTTATTATGCATCAGGTTGTGGCTTATATGTAGTTATAGCATACAAATCAGATAATGAACTTTCTATGGCAGAGGAACTTTTGGAGGCATTGTCATATACAGGAATTGGTGGAAAGAAAACAAGTGGTATGGGTAAGTTCAGTTTTAGAAAAGGAAACCAATCTAAAGAGCTTGATGAAAGACTTTGTAAAAAGTCATCAAGGAGTATGCTTATTTCCGTAGCAATTCCAAATGAAGGAGAGATGAATCAGGCAATGGAGGGGGCTTCATATCTACTGGAAAAGAGATCTGGTTTTGTTGCTTCGGTGGATTATGCTTCTGAATGGCGTAAGAAGAATGACTTGTATGTATTTGCACCAGGCTCATGCTTTATGAATCGCTTTTCAGGAGATATTTATGATGTGTCAAATGGTGGAAATCATGCAGTATATCGCTATGCGAAAGCATTGTTTCTGGGGGTGTAGGTATGCAAAAGTTTTTGCAATGTTATAAAGTGAAAATTCGTGCGCTTTCTCCAATTTACATAGGTTCAGGCGAGAAGATTGGTAAAAAAGAGTATATTTATATGTCGGATGAACATCGTGTGATTATTCCAGATGTGTATAAGATGTATGCAGGTATCAGTGGACATGAAAAAGAATTTACTGATTTTATGATGGAGAGCGGAAGTGAGCAGACAACTTTGTCAGAATGGCTTGAAAAAAAGAATCTGACAAAAGATTGTGAAGCATGGAAAAAGTATGAAATGGATGCAGGAGAGGCATTTGTGGATGAGGCATCCCCACCCCAAAAGATAGAGGCATTTATGAAAGATGCCTATGGCATGCCATACGTACCAGGCAGTAGTATAAAGGGAATGATTCGTACATGCCTGCTGGTCTGGGAGATACAGAAAAACCCAGATGCCTTCAGACAGATATGCCAGGAAATTAAAATCAGCTCGCAAGAATGGGCAGACAGAAGAGACTGCATGCAATGCATGCGAAAGAAAGTATCAGAATTGGAGCAGCAGATTTTATACACACTTTACAGAGATGAGAAGAAGCCACAAAATGCAGTCAATGACTGTTTAGCAGGACTCCAGGTAGGAGACAGCGCACCTATTGAGCGGAAACAGCTCACACTCAGCCAGAAGATAGATTATACATTAGATGGAAAAGAAGAACCATTACCATTACTGCGTGAAACACTGATTCCGGGCACTGAAATCTCCTTTGATATTTCAATAGATACTCAACTCTGTGATTATGATATGGATGATATAATAGAGGCTGTACAGGTATTTCAGCAAGTATGCAATAAGTATTTTTATGAGTGCTTCAATCGTAAAATAGAAGCTGAAAATGCAGTCTTTTTAGGTGGTGGCTGTGGTTTCCTATCAAAGACTGTATTATATGCGTTGTTTGGACAGGAAGCAGTATACATTGTAGATAGAATATTTAAAAATACATTAGGTCAATATGATGTACACAAGCATCATAAAGACATAGAACTTAAGATTGCACCACATGTATGTAAATGCACAATGTACAAGGGAGAATTATATGATATGGGCATAGGGCAGATATCATATGAAGAGAAATAGGAGGTTTATTATTTTTGCGCCGATAGCCTAAAATACTGGCATTCGGAGTATTTTGATATCAGATTTCTAAATGTTATAAGCCAGATATGGTTTTGCACCGAAGTCTGGCTTTGAAGCCCAGAGAAGGCAAGGAATATAGAGGACAGGATTTATATATAGAGACCCCGCAAAGGGGACGGAAACAATGGCTACGCTTCACAAAAAAGTCTATAATCTCATTGATATATAGAAACCCCGAAGAGGGGACGGAAACTTAGCTATACAATTCCTACTTAAACTTTGGTTTCATTGATATATATATACCCCGAAGAGGGGACGGAAACTCACACATTTCTTGTGTAATAAATTCCTTAGGAATTGATATATAGAAACCCCGCAAAGGGGACAGAAAACAAATGTGATATTTTTGATAACAGGAGGAGTCTATTATTTTATGAATAAGAAAATATTGTTTACACCAGTTGGAGGAACAGATCCAATATCTTCAACAAATTGTTTTGATGGGGCAATTCTGCATATTTGCAGACATTACAAACCGGATAAGGTAATAATGTATATGTCAAAAGAAATGTTGGAAAACCAGAATAAGGATGACAGATATCGATATTGTCTGGATAAATTGTGTGAATTACAACAACGCAGTATGGAGTATGAAATTATAGAGAAAAATGACCTGACAGAGGTTCATGAGTTCGATTTCTATTATGAAGAGTTTAGGGAATGTATTAGTGAAATATACAAGGAGATGGATGATACAGATAAACTGCTTTTGAACGTATCATCGGGAACACCTGCGATGAAAAGTGGTCTCTTAGTATTGCAGACCATGGAGGAATATCCGGCAAAATTAATACAGGTTGCTACACCAGAAAAGAGGATAAATGAACATCACCACAAAGATTATGATGTAGAAACGCTGTGGGAGCTGGATGAGGATAATCAGCAGGATGCAGAAAATCGTTGCAGAGAAATTGCGTGCCCAAGCCTTCAGAAGCTAAAGAAGGAAGAAGTGATAAAAAAACATGTTTTGTCTTATGATTATCGGGCTGCACTCACAGTAGCAGATACAATGAAGGAAGAGGACACGCAAAACTACAGAGATTATCTGGAATTGGCAGAAAAGAGACTATTACTTGATAAGTCAGATATGGATAAGATTGCCCAAAAGATATCTTTTGACTGTATTCCTGTCAAATCTTCTGCTGAACGTATGCTGTTTGAGTATGCTCTTTGCATGATGGTAAAACTGAAAAAGGGAGAATATGTGGATTTTATCCGTGCTATCACTCCCATACTTGTGGATTTGTTTGAATTAGTATTAAAAAAGCAGTGTGGGGTAGATGTGAATGATTATTGTAAAGAAATCACAAAAAATGGGACAAGCAAACGTATGTGGTCAAAGAAAAACTTGGAAGGCACCAAGGTTAAGGAGAAGCTGGATAAGGCATATTCTGGTGAGTTTAAGGTCGGAGATGTTTATTCAGATCACATAAAAATATTAATTGAATATTTTTCAAAAGATGCACATTTGAATGAACTGGTTCATAATCTACGCCTTGTGGAAGAAAAAATCAGAAACACCGCAGCACATGATATTGTTTCTGTAACAGATGAAACAATAAAAAAGAGAACTGGATTTACTGCTGATAATATAATGAAGATGATACAAGAGCTATTTTCATATACAGGCATCAAAGTCGAAAAAGACTATTGGAAGTCATATGACCTGATGAATGAAAGAATATTGGAAAGGATATAAGCAATACATTATGGCAAAAGAAATGACAAAAGATTTAACATCTGGCAGTCCAATGAAAATTTTTATAATGTTCAGTATTCCAATCCTCTTGGGAAATCTGTTCCAGCAGCTCTACAATATGGTAGATACTATCATTGTAGGACAGTATCTGGGAGAGGAGGCTCTGGCGGCGGTTGGTACTACCGGTTGTCTCATGTTTCTGGTGATTGGTTTTGCAAATGGTATTGCCCAGGGCTTTGGTGTTATGATTGCCCAGGCTTTTGGGGCTGGAAACCACAAGCAGCTCAGACATTTTGTGGCTCTTATTGTTATGCTCACAATACTGGTGTCTCTGATACTGTCTCTGCCTACAGCTATTTTTTCAAAGAATCTGCTCATGCTGCTTAATGTGCCGGACAATATTCTTGCCATGGCTGACAGCTATATCAAGGTTATCTTTGCAGGACTTATTCTGACTATGGCTTACAATGTGGAGGCTGGTATTCTGCGAGGCGTGGGAGACAGCAAGACTCCTCTTTATTTCCTTTTGCTGGCTTCTGTCTTGAACATTATATTGGACTTTGTGCTTATAGTGTTTGCCAAAATGGGAACAGCCGGTGCAGCATATGCGACCATTATAGGGCAGGGCGTGTCGGCGGTGCTCTGCTTTATATATATGTATGTAAAGTTTCCTCTGCTTCGTCTGTCCAGGGAGGACTTCTACTATGACTGGTACAATTCCAAGAAGCTTTTAAGCCTTGGTATACCTATGGCTATTAATTATTCGATTACAGCTATAGGAACCATGATTTTGCAGGCGGCTATCAATGTGTTTGGCTCAAGCGTTGTGGCATCATACACCGCAGCTTCAAAGATTATAAACCTGACTACCCAGACTATGCCATCCCTTGGTACAACCTCTGCGACATACTGTGGTCAGAACCTGGGTGCCGGCAAATATGACCGGATATATAAGGGTATGCGGTGTGGCTTTATTTTGTGTGCAATAGTGGGAATACTGGGTGCGGTGATTAGTCTTGCGGCAGAGCCATGGATGATTGCCATGTTTATTCCAAACCCTACAGCTGAGGCTATGAGTTATGCTCATACATATCTGGTTCGTGCCTGCACCTGTATGATTCCACTGGCATGGATTTTTGTATACAGGAGCGCCATGCAGGGGCTTAATCAAGCGCTTGTACCTATGCTTTGCGGTACAGTGGAGCTTGTCAGCAGGTTCCTGGTTATCGCCATTGTGTCAAAGCCGTTTGGCTACTCTGGTGTCTGCTGGACAGACCCAATCTGCTGGCTTGTGACAGGCGTTATGGTTCTTGTCGCATACTTATTGTGGGAGAGAAAATTTAAGCGAAGCCATGTGGCAAATGCTTAGGAAATAAAATGGGAGTTAGTTATGAAATTGTTTAAACAGTATAAAAATCTGAGCAGGGAAATATATGTCCTCTTCTTTGGCAGGATTGTCACCAGCATGGGCTCTCTCATCTGGCCCCTGCTTACACTTATTATGAAAAATAAACTGGGTTATTCTGCCACATTTATTGCATTTATCGATGTGATAATGTTGATGCTGCAGTTCCCTATGATTCTGATTGGTGGAAAACTTGCTGACCACAAGAATAGAAAAACCATAATTGTCATCTGTGACCTGATTACAGTTACCGCATACATAATCTGCGGATTTATTCCTGTATCAAATCTAAGCATCATGGTTTTATATATTGCCAGTGTCTTTGCAACCATTGAGGGACCATCCTATGATGCTCTGATTGCGGATTTGAGTGACAGTGAGGGCAGGGAGCAGGCATACAGTCTCCAGTATCTTGGCATGAATCTGGGGCTTATTCTTGCACCAACCATAGGCGGTCTTTTGTTTGAAAACTATCTGAATCTTGCATTTTTGATTGATGGTTTTTCAACACTTGCATCCACAATCCTGATTATTCTATTCATTAAAAGACAAAAGATTGAGAAAACTGTTACAAACGAGTACGAGGAAGAGCGTCATGGTGAGAAAATCTGGAACATTTTAAAGGAAAGACCAAGCTTTCTGATATATTTCATTGTGTGTGGTTTTGCGAGCCTTGTGTATTCGCAGTTTAATTATCTGCTGCCACTCAATATGGAAAACTTATATGGAGCGAAGGGGGCAACTATATTTGGTATGCTGACCAGCACGAATGGTATTGTTGTTATTATTGCAACGCCTGTTATCACAACCCTGCTTGCAAAGCTTATGGATGTACGGAAAATATTGGTTGGAGAGAGTCTTATAGTTATCGGGCTTTTCTGCTTCAGGTTTGCCCAAGACAGCATACCTCTTTGCTTTATGCTCATGATAATTTTTACAGTGGGAGAGGTATTCAATACAATTGGCAGCCAGCCTTATATGACAAGGAGGGTTCCATCAACCCACTGGGGCAGAATGAATTCTATGATAAGCGTGATGGCAGGAGCCTTTCAGGGAATAGGTAATCTGCTGTTTGGAAATGTGATTGATAACAGAGGCTATGAGACTGCCTGGAATATGGTGGGAATTTTTGGATTAATTGCAATTATTTTAATTGTGGTGCTTGTGATTGATGATAAGAAGAGATTCCCATTGCTGTATACACAGGATTAAATGAATATAATATGTATATTTGCACATGAAAAGAAGCCGAAGGGGAATCGGCTTCTTTTCGAGGAGTTTAGTTTATGAAAATGTTTAAAAAAGGGAATTTGTAAGGTCTTTCGTCCTTACAAGAGATAATATACAGTATAAATTTGTCCAAATTGTGTCCTCCTACAAAAAGAATTATTAAATTTCTTTCTTTTTTATTAAGTGATTATAAAGGCTTATTGATTTTATCCACCTAATTAGCTAGAATATCTTATATGCAGGCTTATGTATATATCATTATAAAGGTATCAGTAATAAGCTTGATGTAAGAATATTAGAGTATCAGGAGGATAACATGAGTTACGCAGATCAGGTATTTGTGAATATGTGCAAGGACATATTAGAAAACGGCACCAGTACAGAGGGAGAGCTTGTCAGACCTCATTGGGAGGATGGTACAAGCGCATATACTATTAAGAAGTTCGGCGTCGTCAACCGCTATGACTTATCAAAGGAATTTCCTGCAATTACCCTCCGCAAAACATATATAAAGAGCGCTACAGATGAGATGCTGTGGATATGGCAGAAGAAGTCAAACAATATTAAAGACTTAAAATCATCTGTATGGGATGAGTGGGCTGATGAAAACGGGTCTATTGGAAAAGCCTACGGCTATCAGCTTGGCGTGAAGCACCAGTATAAGGAAGGCATGATGGATCAGGTGGACAGGGTGATTTATGATTTAAAGCACACTCCATTCAGCAGACGAATCATGACAAATATTTATGTGCATCAGGATTTGCATGAGATGAACCTATATCCTTGTGCCTACAGCATGACCTTTAATGTGACCCAGAAAAAGGGAGAGGATAAGCTCACACTAAATGCTATTTTAAACCAGAGGTCTCAGGACGTGCTGGCAGCAAACAACTGGAACGTATGTCAGTATGCTGTGCTTATGCATATGCTTGCCCAGGTCTGCGATATGCAGGTGGGAGAGCTGGTGCATGTAATAGCAGATGCCCATATATATGACAGGCATGTGTCAATCGTTGAGGAGCTGATTAAGAGAGAGCAGCATCCGGCACCAAAGTTCTGGCTCAATCCAGAGATTAAGGATTTTTACAAATTTACAACTGATGATATCAAAATCACAGATTATGTCACTGGTGAGCAGATTAAAAATATTCCAATTGCGATTTAATATAGGAGAATTATTATGAATTTAATAGCAGCAGTAGATGAAAATTGGGCTATCGGCAAAAATAACCAGCTATTGGTCAGAATACCAGCCGACCAGAAATTTTTCAGGGAGATGACCACTGGCAAGGTAGTTGTCATGGGCAGAAAGACCCTGGAGAGCTTCCCAAATGGGCAGCCTCTCAAGAACAGGACAAATATCGTGCTGACCCACAATAAGGACTATGCAGTCAAGGATGCTATTGTGGTGCATTCACTGGATGAGCTTCATGAGGAGTTTAAGAAATACGACAGCGAGGATGTATTTGTAATAGGTGGCGAGAAAATATATGAGCAGCTTCTGGATGAGTGCGATGTGGCTCATATTACCAAGATTGATTTTGCCTATGATGCAGACGCATATTTCCCAAACCTTGACAAAAATCCAGACTGGGAGATAACAGGGGACAGCGAAGAGCAGACATATTTTGATTTGGAATACTACTTTTACAGATATGAGAAGAAGAAATAATATGTAATAGAGAGGCAGCAGCGATGGATATTACAGGAAGAAAATTGTTTGTAAAGGCCTTGCAGGAAGAGGGAGTTGATACCATATTTGGTTATCCCGGAGGTACTGTAACCGACCTATTTGATGAATTATATAAGGCAGAGGACATAAACCTCGTCCTGCCAAGACATGAGCAGGGACTTATCCATGAGGCAGAGGGCTATGCCAAGTCAACAGGCAGGGTTGGAGTCTGCCTTGTGACAAGTGGCCCAGGAGCAACCAATATAGTCACAGGACTTGCTGATGCGCATTATGACAATGTGCCGCTTGTATGCTTCACAGGACAGGTGCCACTGAGCCTGATTGGAAATGATGCCTTTCAGGAGGTTGATATTGTAGGAATTACAAGCAGTATCACCAAGTATTCTGTGACAGTCAGGGACAGAAAAGACTTAGGCAGAATCATAAAGATGGCATTTCATATTGCAAGCACAGGAAAGCCGGGACCAGTGTTAATCGACATCCCAAAGGATATCCAGACTGCGTCAGGACCTGCAGAGTATCCTGCAAATGTGGATATCAGAGGCTATAAGATAAATGACAGTGTACATGTAGGTCAGCTGAAGAAGGCTTACAAGCTCTTAAAGAGTGCAAAGAAGCCTCTTATCCTAGCTGGTGGTGGGATAAATATCGCCGGAGCAAATGACAAGCTTTTAAAATTTGCAGAGGCTGAGAATGTGCCGGTTGTCACAACAATAATGGGCAAGGGTGCCATGCCTACAGACCACAGACTCTATATCGGAAACTGCGGTATGCATGGCAGGTATTCCGCAAACAAGGCTGTAAGCCAATGTGATGTACTTTTTTCTATAGGAACCAGGTTTAACGACAGAATAACCGGTGATTTGAATGAGTTTGCGCCAAAGGCAAAGATTGTACATATTGACGTTGACACAGCATCTATTTCCAGAAATGTAGTTGTAGATGTACCAGTGGTTGCAGATGCCAATATCGCTTTAGAAAAGCTTATAGAATGGGCAGAGCCTAAGAAAACAGATAGCTGGCAGGAAGAGATAAAAAAGTGGGATGAGGAAAATCCTCTCACCATGAGAAGAGATAAGGGAATGACTCCACAGATGATTATGGAGCATATTAATTCCAACTATCCACATTCAATATATGTGACAGATGTAGGCCAGCATCAGATGTGGGCTACCCAGTACCTGGAGCTGGATGAGGGCAGCAAGCTCCTTACATCGGGAGGTCTTGGAACCATGGGCTTTGGACTTCCTGCGGCGATAGGCGCAAAGATTGCAAATCCGGACAAGGATGTAGTCTGCATAAGTGGAGACGGCGGTTTGCAGATGAACATACAGGAGCTTGCCACTGCTGTGGTAAATGAAGCAGATGTGGTTATCTGTGTACTGAATAACTATTATCTGGGTATGGTAAGACAGATGCAGCAGCTATTCTATGGCAAGAGATATTCTGCAACATGCCTGAGAAAAAGAAAGAGCTGTCCGAATGACTGTAAGGGACCTAATCCATCATGTCCGCCATATACACCGGATTTTGTGAAGCTTGTGGAGAGCTACGGTGGATTTGGAATAAGAGTTGAAAAAGAGGAAGATATTGATGCAGCTTTTGCAGAGGTAAAGAAGCATAAGGGTGTTCCTTGTATTATAGAGTTTATGATTGCCACAGATGAAATCGTACTGCCTATGGTAAAAAGTGGAAATCCAATGAGCGAGATGATATTAAAGTAGGGAGGAAGAGCAATGTCAGAAATGAAAAACCGATGGATTGCGCTGTATGTGGAAAATCAGGTCGGCGTGCTGAGTAAAGTATCTGGACTTTTTTCTGGAAAATCATATAATCTTCAGTCCCTTACTGTGGGAACTACAGAGGATGAAACAGTTTCCAGAATGACAATATGCGTTATGAGTGACGATATTGTATTTGAGCAGATTAAGAAGCAGTTAAACAGAATGGTAGAGGTCATAAAGGTTATTGATATGACCGATGTGCAGCTGCATATGAAGGAAATCTTATTTGCCAGAGTATCAAAGGTGTCACAGGATGAAATCACTGAGCTTTTCCATATAGCAAGTGTATTTGATAAGGGAGGCTCTGTGGAAGTGACAGATATAGGTGAGGACAGTGTGCTTTTAGAGTGCGTGCTCACAGAGAGAAGAAACAATGAGCTTGTGAAGCTGCTTAAGTCAAAGTATAAGCATATCTCTGTTGTGAGAGGCGGAGCTGTGGCTATTGAATCGATAAGTACAGGATGCAGATAGGTGTTTAATGCAGAGAAAATGCTGCTATCAGTTTTTGCATATAAATAATGAAAATCTCCGCCGGCTGGGCGGAGATTTTTAGCTGGCATGCATCCAGAGAAGCTGTCGGTTGCAGATTCGGTGGGGTGCAGGTAAATTACCTTGCAATAACGTCTATGATTTCCCCGATGTACATGGTGTGCATATCGCCATCCTTGTACCACTTATCCTTGATATCAGGGTCGATAAAGGTATCCTCAGTAATTGGAACAGCAGCCATTTTCCTGCAAAACAGTACGAATTTGGCTTCATCAGGGTATGGAATACTGTGCCTGAAAGCAGGAGTCAATCCAGCCTCTTTAAATTTATCCCCATCTTTGCCAGAGTGAGAACCGCAGTAGTTCAGGGCGTCTTTGTCTGCTCCGTCAAAGAATGATACAGAAAAGAAATCGCCATCATCAATCAATTCCTTGGTATATCTGGAGTCACGAATATAAATTGTTGCAACATTTTTGCCCCAGAGGACGCCAACACCTCCCCAGGAAACTGTCATTGTGTTATACTTTTGTTTGCTGCCGGCAGTAACAAGTGCCCAGTCTTTTCCAATAAGCTTAAATGGATTAATCTCTACAACATCCATTGGTAATGGTTGAAAAACATGTAATGCCATTTTTATTCCTCCTATTCGATATAGTACTATTATACTATTATATTCATGAAATGCAAACATATACTTGTAATGAGGAAAATATGGAGTTTTATAATGAGAGATTTTCATATCATGCAGCAGGAGGCTGTGGATAAAGGCGAGCTGCAAATCAGGGTGAGGGATAAGAGTACAGGCAATCCCATACCAGATGCAAGGATTTCAATTTCTGCGACTGGGGGAACGGGCACAATTATCGAGGAGGTTACATCGGATGAATCAGGAAACAGTGAGACACTGGATTTACCAACACCGCCTCTTGAGTATTCTATGCAGCCATCAGCTAATCAGCCCTATTCCGAATACACTGTGACAGTCAGTGAACCGGGCTACAGGGATTTTACAGTGGCTGGTGTGG
>CAVFAM010000024.1:0-5341 GCA_963620375.1 Bacteroidaceae bacterium | reverse complement strand
TTGCAGAGGACTTAAATAAGCTGGCTGGCTTTGATATAGAGGTTTCTGCACCAAGCCTTTCACAAATCAGTGTGGCAGTTATGAAAAAGGGCACTAAGATTCATTTGTTGTAAGGGGGATATTATGAGAGCAATAAAATGTTACTTAAGCTATACACCCAAACTGTACAGGTGGCTGGTGCTGGTGATTTTTCCAATAGTGCTGCTGACGTTGGATATTATAATGTCGGCAAATAATATGACCGGGCTGGCTCTGCTGGGGCTCTTGTGTACAGAAGTAGCCTATGAGGTTTTTGCAGATAACTGGATGCTGGGAGGCATACAGTCAAAGGATTACACGGGGCTGCGCATGGTGCAGGTGTCCAAAGCAGGAATAAAGTACATGAAAAATGTAGTGCTCATTGACTGTGTCAGAAGATATGTCTATATGGCGCTTATCAGTCTGACCTATATGGCTGTATTGGTTGGCAGGGGCGGCAGCCTGTTAGGCATAAATGACATAATATTTGCATGGAATATATACTGGCTGGCAGGAGCTGTAGTGTCGCTTGTAATCTGGTTAAGCAGGTATTTTTCAAATATGGTGGCAGAGTTTTTGTTCTGCTATCTGGGCGGCTTTGCCTATTCTTTTATAGCAGTAGCAATCAACTCGGCAAAATGGGGAGCTATCCTGTGTCCTCTGCTTGCAGTGGTGATTTCGGCAATAAGCGTCAGGACTGGATATAAAAAGATGGAGGGATGTTATTATGATAAATGATTTTAAAAAGGCTTTGCAGCTATCCTTATATGGCTTTAAGGCTCAGGTTCAGATGATTTTCATGATTATTTTTGTAATCATTGGACTTATATGGGAGTATTCATTTCAGGGAATGCACTGGATAGGAGCTTTCTTTATCGTTCTTGCTCCGATTTATTTTTCGCAGCTTCTATATGGTATGGGAATGAGCAATATGGTAGCGGCGTCGCCATATAAAAAGAAATTACAGGTTTTATACCCGGCTTTATCAAACTGTTTCTTTGAACTGGTGGCAATGACCATCATAGTGCTGCTAAAGGTTTTTGAGATGAGGACTTATCCTGAAAATAGAAGAGGCTTAATGTATGTACTGCTCTCAGTATGTATGTTTTGCATAGTCCTAAATTTTTACAGTGCTATAGTTTATAAGTATTTTGCCCTGGCGATAGTATTAATGCTTGCACCGGTTATGGCGCTGTCATATATATTCACCAGTGAATCATTTAATAATTATGAAGGCGGACTCTTATCTGCTCTGGTTGACCATATGAGCATGGGTGGGCTTGTGTTAATCTGCTATCTGACAGTCTTTCTGGGGACTGCATTGCAGTATGTCCTGTCTACAGCCCTGTATAAAAAGCCATTGTCAGAGTATGCCATGGGCATGGCGATGAAAAAGGCTTTAAAGGGATGAGAAGCCCTTTCCAAAGACTTCACTTGTACTCATGACGGACATAAATGCGTGGAGCTTGTTCTCGTGGATAAAACGGCGCAGCTCCACAGCCTGTTTCTTGGTGAGCGTACTGAAAACTATATAGTTGCGCTCACCGGTATAGGCACCCTTGGCATCTACATAGGTGGCACTTTTGCCCAGCTCATTGATGATAAAATCACAAATCACGTCCTTGTCATTGCATATAAGCATAATGGATTTTCTCAGCATGATATTTTCAATAATCGCATCAATCATGAAGGATTTCACCACAAGACCTACAAATGAATACAGGGCTGTCTTGATGTCAAATACGAAGCAGGCGATGATAATCATTACTAAGTCTGTGAGGAAAAGCGCCATGCCGATGTCCTCTACATTTGTATATTTTTTAACAATCATTGCAATTACATCTGTTCCGCCGCTTGAAGCTCCCTCATAGAAGAGGAGGGCTGATGAAATCGCAGGAAGGGCAATGGCAAATATCAGCTCCAGCATAGGCTCATTTGAAAGTGGATGAGTCAGTGGGGTTAATTTTTCAAAGGCAAGCAGTTCCACAGACAGGAGAACTGTGGCGTAGGTAGTCTTGATGGCAAAGCTTTTTCCAAGGAAAATAAATCCGATGACCAGCAGTATCATGTTTGCGATGGTTGAAAACATACTGGCTGACACAGGCAGCAGGTTTGCGAATACGACAGCCGCACCGGTTACGCCGCCGAAGGTGAAGTTGTTTGGAAATTTGAAGAAGTATACACCGATTGCCATGATGGTGATGCTGATTGTTATAATGAAAAAACTTTTTATGTGTTTCATGCTTTATCCCTCTTGTATACAATTTATTGGTTGCGCTTTCCACATTTTAGGTTGTGTTAATCTGCTGGTATACAGTGTATTTTGATGAAAAAATATGAAGTTAGCTGCGGGAGTGAATCGTGGATAGGGGGCTTAAATTTGCACGTGCTTTTCCGTTTCGGAGTTTATTGGAAACCCGCAGCAGTTCATATTTTCTTCATCAAAACAACTGTATACCAGCAGATTTGCGTAAGGTTTTGTGTGGAAAGCTAGTTCAGCTTGGTTCATCATTAATGTATGGTTAGTGTAAAACCAGATAATAAGGTTGTCAACGAAAATTTACTACCATAATATCTAGATTAAGTGTTAGAATATGGATAAGGTAAAATTTTAACTTAGACAAGCATAATACACATAGCGGATAGGATAAATATGGATAATAAGAATAATAAAAATAAGTACGAAAATTTTCCGATTGGATTAGCATTGTTTGATGCACTTCCTGTTATTTTTTTCAGTATGGCTATGATAATAATAGCTATGAATTTTAAGGTGGCTTTGTTTGTGGCTGGAGCTGTATGCAGTGCGGCAGCAGGTCTGGGCAAGGTTATCTGGAAGATTATTATTGCTGCAACCGGTAAGGACATACATATATTAAATATACAGCTGAGAGCCTTGATGCCGGCGGGATTTCTGCTTATGGCAGCAGGGATGGTTTTGGGAATGAATGGAAGTGCATGGCAGGCGCTTGGGGCTGCAATTACCGGATTTCCACAAATTATATTCTTTGGTATTACACTTATCGGCATGATTTTGATGGGAGTATTTGGAGCCAGACTGGATTCAACCAAGGTCAAATCAAACTGGATAGAGCAGATAACTAATGCAATAGCACAGGGCTGCCTCTTAATAGGGGTCTTGTGCTGCACAATATAGAAAAAACGTAACTATTCATTACAGAAATATGCGGCTTGCAATTGTAAAGCTGCTAAACAGTTGCGAAAACATAATGGAGGATGATGATGAGCAAAGAAAAATGGTGGAAAAATGCAGTAGTATATCAGATTTACCCAAAGAGCTTTCAGGACAGCAATGGGGACGGAGTTGGTGATATAAAAGGAATCATAAGCAGGCTGGATTATCTGGGAAAGCTGGGTATAGACGCAATCTGGCTGTCACCGGTATGCAAGTCGCCACAAGCTGACAATGGCTATGACATCTCGGATTATCAGGACATAGACCCTATGTTTGGAAACGTGGAGGATATGGAAGCCCTGATAAGTGAGGCTGGAAAATACAATATAAAGATTATAATGGATTTGGTTTTGAACCACACCTCCAACAAGCACAGATGGTTTGAGGAAGCCAAAAAGAGCAAGGACAACCCATACCACGACTACTATGTCTGGCGAGATGGGGAGGAAGGCACAGCACCAAATGACATGAGAGGCGTATTTGGCGGAAGCTGCTGGGAATGGGTACCAGAGTTAAAGCAGTATTATTTCCATCAGTTTTTACCGGAACAGCCAGATTTAAACTGGGAAAATCCAAAGGTGCG
The DNA here is from genome assembly GCA_963620375.1 of Bacteroidaceae bacterium. Classification (GTDB taxonomy): domain Bacteria; phylum Bacillota; class Clostridia; order Lachnospirales; family Lachnospiraceae; genus Roseburia. The sequence goes on along the minus strand of CAVFAM010000024.1, from coordinate 1,544 downwards.
CAGGGAAATCTACGATATGATTCTCTGGTGGATGGATAAGGGAGTTGGCGGATTCAGGCTTGATGTAATCGACCAGATTGCCAAGGAGCCGGATAAAAAGATTACCATAAATGGTCCAAGGCTCCACGAGTACTTCCGTGAGTTAAGCAGGGAAACCTTCCAGAAGGGAGATTTAATCACTGTAGGCGAGGCCTGGGGGGCTGACCTTGACAGGGCAAAGCTCTATAGCAACCCGGATGGCAGTGAGTTTTCCATGGTATTCCAGTTTGAGCACATAGGCTTAGACCAGCAGGAGGGCAAGGAAAAATGGGACTTAGCACCACTTCCCTTCCTGAAGCTTAAACAGGTATTTACCCACTGGCAGGAGGGCTTGTACAATTGTGGCTGGAACAGCCTGTTTTGGAACAATCACGATTTGCCTCGTATAGTGTCAAGATGGGGAAATGACAAGGAGTACAGAGTAGAATCAGCAAAAATGCTTGCTATTCTGCTTCACGGGATGCAGGGAACCCCTTATATATATCAGGGTGAAGAGCTGGGCATGACAAATGTAAAATATGCCATATCCGATTACAGGGATGTGGAAATCCTTAATGCCTACAAAGACCGTCTGGCGGCAGGCTATCCGGAAGAGGATGTGATGAAATCCATCCATGCCAAGGGACGTGACAATGCCCGCACACCTATGCAGTGGGATGATTCAGCAAATGCAGGTTTTACAACAGGCACCCCTTGGATTAGGGTAAATGACAACTATAAGGATATAAATGCAAAGAGTCAGGTGGATGACCCGGATTCTATATTTAGCTGTTACAGAAAACTCATACAGCTCCGCAAGGACTACCCGGTATTCGTGGATGGCGGGTACAGACTGCTTCTGGAGGATAATGAGAACATATTTGCCTATGAGAGGAAAAATGCTGACCAGACCCTGCTTGTAGTCTGCAATTTCTTTGGGGAGACTGTGGATATGCCGCTGGCAGAGATGTGCGAGGGCATGGAGGTCTTGATAAGCAATTATGAGGATGCGGATGATGTAGAGGTTTTGAGACCTTATGAGGCTCGGATGTATATTAAATGAATATTTGACATTTGCTAATCATATACTGTATAATGCCATTAGGCGAAATGAAACGAATGTCCACACGGACAAAGAACGAACCCCCTGTGAGTACTGCGAATACTCATAGGGGGTTCTTCTTATTTTTTATAGTGGTTAAGCATCCACTCGGTCAGAGGTTGTCGCTATATGTCCTGATCTAACCATTTGCAAATGTAATAGGCGATTACACTTGCCAGGATCGACATTAAAAATGAAACGAATATATCCACACAAACACCCCCTTCCTGTTGCCAGAATGGGTGCGACAACTTAATGAGTATATCATATTTTGAGTTGCTTGTCGAAATATGAATGTTTAGAAATTGGGATTAGTAAAAAATACTTGACACGATTAAATAGCCATGATAATATGCACGCATAAAACCCGTATGGGAGCACGGCACTTTTCAAGAGAAATCTTTTTTCGGCCACACAGTTAATT
>CAVFAM010000023.1:0-3689 GCA_963620375.1 Bacteroidaceae bacterium | reverse complement strand
TAAAATTTTCAAAGTTCTTTCAATTTAGCCTTGACTTTTTATTTGCAGGCTAGTTTTCTTTCTTTTTACATTTCCTTCAATTTAGGATCTAATGCTTCACGAAGTCCATCTGCTACCAAATTAAAGCTGAGCATTAATAATGCCATAACCACAATTGGTGGTATAATCTGATATGGATGTGTAGTAAAACTGTTGAATCCATCAGAAATCAGAGAGCCTAAAGAGCATTGTGGCACTGGTATTCCTAATCCTACAAAGCTTAAAAACGCTTCTGTAAAAATTGCTGTTGGAATTGAAAACATTACCTGCGTAATAATCGGTCCAATAATATTTGGCAATACTTCCTTAAAAATGATAAAAAAGTTTCCTGCTCCAAGGGTCCTCGATGCCAACACAAATTCCTGCTCCTTCAATTTAAGCATCTCCGCCCTCGCTATACGACTCATTCCTACCCATTCTGTAAGCATTAATGCAAAAATAATAGTAATCATTCCTGGTTTTAAAACCAGCAGCAAAAGTGTAACTATTACAAGTCTTGGTATACCATTCGCAATTTCCAGTATACGCTGCATTATCATATCTACTTTTCCACCAAAGTATCCTGAAATCAATCCATAACTCATTCCAATAACCATATCGATAATTGCCGCAGCTACAGCAATTATTAGTGATACTCTTGCTCCTGACCAGGTTCTTGTCCAGATGTCACGACCAAAATTATCACTTCCAAACCAGTAATAAACATCATCCAGCCCATTCGTTTCATAATAATTTATGCTCATGCTGCCAGTGGTTGTTTTCAGTTTCTCACTTCCATCAAGGAAGCCAAGATTTTCCAGCCCCTTTACCCTTGGTGCAAAATTTTTCTGGCTGAGATTTTGCTCAGAATAACTGTAGGAGTTCATGCCGGGACCCACAATCGCAAATACAGTGATTACAATAATCAATATCAGTCCTATAACAGCACTTGCCTTTTTTATAAATCTAATGACAACTTCTTTCCAAAAATTCTGTGATGCAAAATTATTGTCCAGATTTATCTCCCCTGTGTTATTTTTCCACCTAAAATCGGAATCCACAGGTATATATGCTGCCATAGTATTTTCCATCTGAATTGTACTTTTTCCCATCATGCTAGTCTCCTTTCTTAGCAAGTCGAATTCTAGGATCGATTATTCCATATAAAATGTCTACAACGAGCATAATTGCAATATACATAGCAGAATATATAAAGCTAAGTGCAATAACAACATTGTAATCATTCGACTGAATTGCAGTGACAAGAAGACTTCCCACACCTGGGATAGCAAATATCTTTTCTACCACCAGTGACCCTGTCATCAAGTCTACAATTAAAGGTGCCAGCACTGTTATAATTGGAATCAGGGCATTTCTAAGAGCATGCTTAAAAATCAGTGCCGAACCTGAAATCCCCTTACTTTCTGCAAGAAGCATATAATCACTCCCCAGCACCTCCAGCATCTCACTTCTTGTAAATCTGGCAATAGATGCCATGGTAAACATAGAAAGAGACACACTTGGCAGTACACTTGACCCCATAATATCATTTTGTGAAAACAGCATCGGAAACCATCCAAGTTTAAATCCAAAGGTATAGCTCAATGCCAGTGCGAACACATAAGATGGGACCGATACGCCAATTACAGAAATAACTGTTGCCAGCGAATCCCAAATTGTTCCATGCTTTAGTGCTGCCAGCAATCCAAGAAGCAGGCCTGCCACAGTTCCAATTAAAACAGCATATCCACCAATGCTGATTGAAATAGGAAGCCTGGTTTGAATCAGCTGCGAAATCGGTGTGTTTTTCGAAAGATTGTAACTTACTCCCAAATCTCCTCTCAACATATTTCCTACATATTTGATAAATTGGACAACAATTGGCTTATCCAGCCCATATTTTGCATATAACGCTGCACGCTGATCTGCATTTAACTTTTCATCATTAAATGGAGAGCCTGGCATCAAATGCATCAGTATAAATAGTACCAATAGAATAGCAAGAAGCGTAAACAATGATGTTACTATTCTTTTAAGCGCATATTTTTTCACTCTCTTCCCCTCCTCGTAATAACTATACAAAAAAACTGCCATTGACAACTTTTCCTGCATACTTTGGTATGAAAAGACCACAGATCAGGCACGGATACACATTGCCAAATCTGTGGATCTTTTCAATGCATTCATAATTTATTCCAGATATTACTCTGTTTTTACTGCATCTTTATATACACGATTTAATGCTACTGGGTGATATTCAACACCAGTTACTTTTGAGGAAAGCATCTCTGCATTACACTGTGTATAAAGTGGGAATATAACGGCTTCATCCATAACAATCTGCTCAGCATCATACAATCTTGCCCAACGTCCTTCAGCATCTGTACAGAGATCACCTGTTGTGCACTCTGCAATAATATTATCGTAATCCGAATTGCTCCATAAACCATAGTTGTTTGAGTTTCCTGTTACCCACATTCCAAGATATGTCATTGGATCTGCATAGTCAGGTCCCCAACGTGTAAGTCCTAACTGAAAGTTGCCATCCTGCATATCCTGTACTCTCTGTTTCTTTGGTTCTACAACAAGATTAACTGTAAGTCCCGGAAGACTTGTCTCCCACTGTTCTTTTAATATTTGTGCTACTTTCTGTGGCGCATCATCTGCATCTACAACCATATCAAGTGACAGTTCTGTAATTCCTAGTTCCTCTAATCCTTCTGTCCAGTAATCTGCTGCGGCCGCCGTATCGTATTTGCATGACTCGGCGAATTTTGTCTGATCTGCTGAAAAATCTGTTCCGTCAGGACCAGTAGCGAATTCAGTTGGAACAGCAGTATAAGTCGATGCCGAACCATCTTTCAATACGTCCTGTGTGATTGCATCCCTGTCAATTGCCATTGTAAGTGCAAGACGTACATTCAAATTTGCAAGCTCAGGTACTGCATTAATATTAGGACTCACATACCACAAATATCCGGCTCCAACCGTCTTAAATTCAGCATCATCCTTCACCTGATCAACCTGCTCACCATTTACCAGAGTTGTATCAAGAGCACCTGTCTGATAACTCATAAGAGCCTGCTGAGAATCCTGTATTACCTGATAGCTTAGACCTGAGAGCTTAACTCTGTCTGCATCATAGTAATCTTCATTCTTTGTAAGGTGAAATGCTGTAGCCGCTGGTTCATAAGTATCCAATACAAATGCTCCATTAGAAAGAGTTGTTTCCGGGCTTGTCCCAAATGTATCCTTACATGAATTAAAGAACTCCTCGTTTACTGGATAAAATGTAGGGAAATACATAAGTGATAAAAAGTAGCTGACCGGCACATTCAGCTCTACCTGAAGGGTTGTATCATCTACTGCTGTAACACCTAATTCACTCTTATCCATATCTCCTGCAATAATTTCAGCTGCATTTTTAATCTGTCCTATATCGCTAAGCATATATGCGTATTCAGAAGCCACGTCTGGATCAACAGCTCTCTGCCATCCAAAAACAAAATCTTCTGCTGTAACAGGTGTTCCGTTGCTCCACTTTGCATCGCTACGGAGATGGAAAGTATATGTAAGTCCATCCTCAGAAAGGTCATAGCTTTCTGCAATGGCCGGAACTGCCTGTCCGTCTGCATCCATCTGCATTAATCCATCTGTGTAATCTGCAATTA
>CAVFAM010000022.1:0-3358 GCA_963620375.1 Bacteroidaceae bacterium | reverse complement strand
ATAGTGGGGTTCTTGTTATACACGTCATCCGATTAAAACCTCGATATAATATTTACTTTTGATTAAATTATCATACTACCTTTCGATAGCTTTGTAAAGAGTAAAATTCATATTCTATGTTTTTATATTTTTGCCTGATTTTCAACACATTCGGCGATTGTCCTTACAACCTCCTTCATATCAAGTGGCTTTGCCAGATGGGCATTCATGCCAGCATCCAGACATTTTCTTTCATCCTCCGAGAAAGCATTTGCTGTCATGGCAATAATAGGAATTGTCCCTGCATCTGCATGGCTTGAGGCTCTTATTGCCCTTGTGGCAGATATGCCATCCATCACAGGCATCATCAAATCCATAAGGATAGCATCATATGTGCCTGGCTCTGAGCCTTCAAATTTATCCACAGCCTCCTGACCATTCTGAACCTTTTGCACTTCAGCTCCCTGGTCATTCAGCAGGAATTCTATTATCTCCATATTCAAGTCATTATCCTCTGCCACAAGGATATTCAGTCCTGTGATACCCATCTGGGTATCTTCCTCTGACTGCTTATAGCTTGTCTCATGATCTATCTCAAACGGAATCACGACTGTGAAGCAGCTTCCCTCTCCCAGTCTGCTCTCGACAGATATCCTGCCTCCCATTTTATCTACAAGCTGTTTTACAATTGCCATTCCCAGTCCGGTTCCTGTGTAGTTTGACCGGGATGAGGTATCTGCCTGGACAAATGGATGAAAGAGCTTATTTTCTATAAATTCCTGGGACATGCCCACGCCTGTATCACTGATTTTAAATTCACAGGTTATGCTGTTCTCTGTCTGCTCAAGTGTTCTCATGCTCATGTGAATTTTTCCGTTAGGCTTATTATATTTCACACTGTTGCTGAAAAGATTTATAAGTATCTTCTTTAGGTGCAAAGGACTTCCCAGAATGTTTATTCCAGTATAGTCATCATGCTCACCTGTGACCTGAAGTCCTGCCTCCTCTGCCTGAAAGGACACAGCCTCCACAGTTTCCTGGCATATTTTATCCAGATTAAATGGCTCATGGTTCAATACAACTGCGTCAGTGTCAAGCTTCGCCATATCGAGGACATCATTAACCAGAGACAGAAGCAGCTTAGATGACACCTCTATCTTATCCAGACATTCATCCTCTTTCTCCTGATTGCCCTTTGTCCTGCGGATAATCTCTAACATTCCCATTATTCCATTAATAGGAGTTCTGATGTCATGAGACATATTTGCCAGGAACTGGGATTTGGCAGCGGCAGCCTTTTCCTTGCTGTCTATTGCCTTTTGCAGCTGCTTATTTATCTCAAGTGACTCTTTTAACGACTTTACACGATTCTGCTCTGACTGCTGTATGAGCAGATCCTTGTAATGATTTTCCTGCTCCAGTGCCTCAAGCATTGCCGCTGTATCTCCACGCTTGTAGGCATAGCTGTACTTAAACTCCGCACCGGTTATACCTACCTTTATCTCATTAGGATGGTCTGTTATATGCTTATCCATGGCATTAAGTATGCAGTTTATCAGCTCATCATCCCCGGAATCCATGCCACAGTCAAACAAATCCCTGCAGGAATCTATAAACTCTGCTGTATACATTTCATCCAGTCTTGAGAGAATCTGCGCCTTATATATCTCATATCTGTCCATCTCGCCCAGCTTGTATGACAGCATTGCCGCACATAAATGTGCATCATTTGGTATGATGCTGTCTGCATGGTATCTGGTGATAGATGTCTCATATGCTTCAACTGAGTCTTCCAGCAAGTCCATCCTCATGTACAGAAGTGCCTTGTTTATAAATACATACGCTCCCATATCCTCGGCGCTGTCAGGCATATGCTTCTCTGCAAGCTCCAGATACTCGTATGCCTTGTCATAGTCTTTTTCTGCAATATATGTTATAGCGATATTATTGTATTCATAGGAGAAAAAGAATGCGTCTTTATTATCCTGCGCTATCCTAAGGGCAACTGAGTAGTAATAACGGGAAATCGTATATTCCTTCTCGCAGTGCGTCGCAACTCCCATCAGATTAAAGCAGGAAATCATCCTTGGTATATATGGATAGCTCTGGTAATCCATCAGAAATGGCTCAAGAATCTCCATTGTCTTTCTGAAATCTCCATATTGATACATCAAAACAGCATAATTAAAATACAGATGTATCCTGCTCTCTGTCTTTTCCTCTTCGTTTTGCAGAGCCTCCCTGTAAAAGGCAATCTGCTCCTCAAGCGGTTGTTTTTTAATTTGCTCTATCTCATCTAAAATGTCTTTTGTATCCATAACCCATGCCTTCTATTGTGACCAAAGTTACTAAAGTTCCCTTAAAATCTCTCTAAGCGATTCCTCTACCTTCCTGCATCTCTTAGCGGAAATATCCTCCATTGTAGGATTACAGTTCTCCATCAGGTAAGGGTGTCCGACGTAGGAAAGCATCGTCCTGTCATTCTCATTATCTCCAAATGCCGCCATCTCGTCTGCACTGATTCCAAACCTCATGCCAAGCTTCTCCAAGGCTTCACCCTTGCCTGTTCCCTTTGCTACAAAATCTACCCAGCTGTTTCCTGAGACGGTAATCTGGCAGTTAGTTCCATCAAACTTGTCAAAAAACAGGTCTGTTGCAGCTTTTTGCTTATCAGGCTCTGCAAAATAAGATATCTTAATGATTTCCTCCTCTATACGCTCAGGAGAGTCAATCACAGTCACATGGTTGCCCACCACGTCTCTTACATGGGAGACAAAGCCTGGCTTTTTCGGTATCAGGTAACAGGTCCGCTCTCCTGATATTACAATCTCACAGTCAGGATGGTCGAGAATGGTGTGACATATATCCAGTGCCAGACTGTCCTCGATATGTGTCTTTACCTGCACCTGGTTCATGTGCATTACCAGGGAACCGTTTTCACACAGATATGTGATTTTTTCACGCACTGGCGCAAACAGCCGCTGTAAGCTGTGATACTGCCTGCCGCTTGCAGCCACGAAATACACACCCTTTTTTGTCAGCTCATCTATCAGGGGAAAAAGCTCCGGGTCACAGCTCTGTGCCCCGTTTAACAATAATGTACCATCCAAATCACTGGCTATCAATTTTATTTTCGACATCAAAATTCCTCCGAAAATCAGTTTCTACTTAAGTTATACAATCAATTCCATCTCTCTGGCATCTCCTATACAGATTCCATTCCTGTTATGGCGTTTTACATGATAGAGGTAGCTGTCCGCCTTATGCAGGAAGTCCCAGCTCTTATTTGCCTCACTTGGAACTGCAAGACAAATTCCCTGAGAGATTGTCACAATTGACGCATTCTTTGAGTACTCATGCTTAAGCTTAAGGTCTGCAA
>CAVFAM010000021.1:0-3198 GCA_963620375.1 Bacteroidaceae bacterium | reverse complement strand
TCATAGAAGACCTGTATGGGTTTTATTTAATTTACAGAAAAAGTTTCACACACTCGCAGTAAGCAGGCAGTATCAATCAGCCTGCTTATTATTTTTGTTAGATGTATTTTCGATACGGTCTATTTCTTCATATATAATACTATGCACACGATGTTGACCACGTCTATCAAGCTTTTCGTAAGTTTCAATAAGTTCTTGCTGGTCCTTGGAAAGCGAGGTTATTTTGCCAAACAACAAATAATCAGAAGAGGTTGCGAAAATATCGCACATTTTAATTAATTGTTCTAATGTGGGGTTAGATTTTTTATTTTTCCAATCGGTAAGTGGACTCTTTTTTAAACCGAGAAGTTCTCCTAATTCCTTTCCTGTAAGTCCTAAGAGTTTAGTCTGTTCGATTATGCGGTCATATAAATCAGACATTCATTCCCTCCTAAATAAAAGCGATAAAATCGCAAAACAACGTTGACAATGCGAAAATATCGCACTATACTTAGAATAAGTTTTTTTCCACAATGATTATACCATGGAAAAAGACTGATGTCATTAAAGGAAAAAATTACCTGTTAATTTCCTGTGAAAGTAGCAGATAGCATTTTCAAATTGAAAAATATAAAATTATAGGAAAGGTGGTGATAGTATTCTGACAGAGGAAGCGGAGAACTATTGTGAAGTATATGCTGAATTAGCAATGGTACTGAAAGATACAAAGGCATTGCAAAGGGTATATGACAGATATAAGGGATTGACTATTACATTTCCTAAAAAATTGTATAGCAAAGAATTTGTATTACAATACATTTTTGAAAATTATAAAGACGAATCTGTACAAAAGATGGCACGGGAATTGGATTTAAGTGAGCGAAGAGTAAGACAATTACTTAAGGAAATTAAAAATGAAAGAGGATAAATGTATGAAAAAGAAAAAAGTATTATTTTTCTGCGGAATGAATATTTTGGCTATTGCTATACTGATGGCTATTGTAAGTGTTTTACCTGCTAAATTAGTAGAAAAAAATTTAGGCGATATTTTTGATTAAAACTTATATAAACAAAAGATAAAGGAGAGGAAATTATAATGGAAAATCAGGATGATGTGGTTAAGGAGCTTATGAATAATATACAAAATATATTAGCAAATTTTAAAAAGACAAATATTATTGTTGTGGGAAAGACTGGCGTAGGAAAAAGCACTTTGATTAATAGCGTATTCAGAGAACAACTGGCAGAAACAGGTGCAGGAAAACCTGTAACGCAACACCTTTGTAGGATAGAGAGAGAGGATGTTCCAGTTGTATTATATGATACCAGAGGATTAGAACTAAATGAACAGGTTCAGGAGGACATCAAAAAGGAGATTATAGATGTAATAAATAACTCCAGAATCGGTGGGGATGAGGGACAATACATACATGCGGTGTGGTATTGTATAAATGCACAGTCGGACAGACTGGAAGAAAACGAGCAAGAGTTAATTAATATATTGTCACAAGAAGTAGAAGTGCCTATTTTTTTAGTTGTTACAAAATGTTTTCCAAATGAGCAGGCAGACCGATTTATATCATCAATTAGAGAAATGAATATGAATGTAAAGGGAATTATTCCGGTTATGGCACAGGACTTTGAGGTGATGAAGGGAAATGTTATTGAAGCCTATGGTCTGGATAAATTAGTGGAAATGACATATAGAGAAATTCCAGAATCAGTACAGAAAGGATTTATTAATGCGCAAAAAGTCAGTATTGCTGCAAAAGAAAAAGCGGCTAGAAAGTGGGTTAGAGCATATATAACAACAACATTTCTTACTGGATTTTCACCTATTCCAGGTTCTGATGCGCCATTATTAGTTACAGAGCAGGTAACTATGCTTGCGCATGTTACATCTATTTTTGGTGTCTCTGTTGACAAAGCAATTTTGACAACTATTGTATCTAGTCTATTGGGAAGTGGAACTTCAACCTTAGCAGGAAAAACAATAGTATCCAATTTGCTGAAACTGATTCCAGGTGCTGGTACAATTCTAGGTGGTATGATAAGTGGCGCAACAGCATCTGTTTTAACTGCATCTATGGCAGAAGCATATATTAGATTTATGATAAAAATGGCAGAAGATGGAAATGAAAAAGAGCTTGGAAAGAATAAACAGATGTTTAATGAGTTAGGAGAAATGTTTAAAGAAGAATTAAAAAAAGGTACGAGCACGGTATAAGCAATTAGGAGAATAAGTATGATATTACCATTGAATGTACGTCTTGGTATATGCCCATATTGTGGGCAAAATCTAAACATTATTGCAAGGACTAAACAAAAAGTGCGGAAAAAGTATAAATGTAATAGATGCGGAAAAATAATTGATAGCAGAGGAATAATTTTTTGAACTTAACAATTTTTCAATAATATAAGCAGGCTGTATCAATCAGCCTGCTTATTTCTATGTCTTAGTATGCAGAAAAACTGCCGATGGCAGCTTTTCTGCATCACGCACTTTCCCGACTTGAAAGTGGCAGAGTAAATATAAACTCCGTTCCAGCCCCTTCTGTACTTATAACATTGATATTCTGCTTATGTGCCTGAATGATTTCCTTTACGATAGCAAGTCCGAGTCCGGTGCCCTTCTTATCCTTGCCACGGGAAGGGTCAGTCTTGTAGAAGCGCTCCCAAATCTTATTGAGACTGTCGGCAGGAATACCCACGCCAGAGTCCTTGACAGAGATAAAGACTTTTTCATTTTTGATGCTTGTCTCAATCTTTATGACCGAATCAGGGTTAGAAAATTTAGTCGCATTGTCAATCAGATTGTAAAGTACCTGCTGTATCTTGGTCATATCTGCATTTACAAAAAGCTCCTGTCCGGTCAGTACCAAATCAAATGATAAGCCCTTTTCCCGGCATTTTCCCTCAAAGGTCATAATTGTGGTTCGTATCATGTTGTTTATATCAAAATCAGCCAGATCTAAGCGGATGCCATGATGTCCGAACTGATTTAAGTCCAGAAGGCTCTTGGTGAGTTTGTTAAGCCTCTCTGTCTCAAAGAGGATGATATTTAAGTACTTATCCTGCATTTCAACAGGAATGGTGCCGTCCAATATCGCCTCAACATAGCCCTTGATAGATGTAAGCGGAGAGCGGAAATCGTGAGATACATTTGACACGAACTTTCGCTGGTCCTCCTCCAAGGTATCAAGCTCAGTAGCCATATAG
>CAVFAM010000020.1:0-6666 GCA_963620375.1 Bacteroidaceae bacterium | reverse complement strand
GTGGTCTTTTAACAGGTATTTTCCGTTGCTTCGGTGCAAACGCAGAGGGTGTTTCATTCTCAATCATCTTAAGCAACATCCTTGTACCTCTTATTGAGAGATTTACAGTACCAAGAGCTTTCGGACAGGTAAAGGAGGCAAAGAAGAATGAATAAACAGATTGTACATGACGCTTTGATCTTAACAGCATTTACACTTGTCCTTGGTTTTATTCTTGCACTTGTATATGGAATTACAAAACCATCAATTGATGCTGCTAACCTTGCAACAGCCCAGGCTGCATATCAGGAAGTATTCTCTGATGCAGACAGCTTTGAGGCTATGGACTATGATAAGGATGCCGCTGACAGCTTAGTATCAGATGCCGGATACAGCGATACAATCGATGATATCCAGACTGCACTTGATGCAAGTGGCAATACTTTAGGATATGTTATTACAGTTACTGCAAAGGACGGAAGCCAGGGAAGCATTACTTTCTCTGTTGGTATCCAGAATGACGGAACTGTAAACGGATATTCGATTACAGATATTTCTGAGACACCTGGTCTTGGTATGAAGGCAGAAGAGGAGTCTTTCTACAGCCAGTTCCAGAACAAGCTTGTTGATACTACTCCATCTGCTGATAATCAGATTGAGGCAATTACAGGTTCTACAATTACATCAAAGGCTATGGCAAACGGCTGTAATGCAGCAATTCTTTACTTCCAGAGTGAATTACAGGGAGGTGCTGAATAATGAACAAATATGTAGAGCGTTTATATAATGGTATTATCAAAGAAAACCCAACATTTGTATTAATGCTTGGTATGTGTCCAACACTTGCTGTTACATCATCAGCAATCAATGGACTTGGAATGGGTCTTTCAACAACAGTTGTTTTGATTTGTTCTAACCTTTTAATTTCTTTATTTAGAAAAATTATTCCAAATGGTGTCCGTATGCCAGCTTATATTGTAATTGTTGCTTCACTGGTTACAGTTGTACAGTTCCTTATGCAGGCATATTTACCTAGCTTATCAGCTGCTTTAGGTGTATATATTCCACTTATCGTAGTTAACTGTATCATCTTAGGCCGTGCAGAGAGCTATGCTTCAAAGAATGGCCCTGTAGAGTCTATCTTTGATGGTATTGGTATGGGACTTGGTTTCACAATGGGACTTACTATTATCGGTCTTATCCGTGAAATCCTTGGTGCTGGAACAGCATTTAACGTACAGATTTTTGGTGAGTGGTTTACACCAATCACAATCTTTATTATGGCTCCTGGTGCATTCCTTGTACTTGCATTCCTTGTAGCTGGTATGAACATTATCAGAAGAAAGATGGATGCAAAGGGAACTCCTCTTGCAGAGCCTGCAGGCTGTCTTGCTGGTGACTGTGCTCATTGTGGTGCAGCTTGTCCTAGTGCAGCTAAGAAACCAGAAGTAAAAGCTACAGAAGGAGGGGATAAATAATGAGTACATTTGCATCATTAGCATTGGTTGCGGTTGCTTCAGCTATCGTAAACAACGTTGTATTAAGCCAGTTCCTTGGTATTTGTCCATTCCTTGGTGTTTCCAAGAAAATTGAGACAGCAGCCGGAATGGGTGGAGCAGTAGTTTTCGTTATTGCTATTGCTACATTCTTCACACAGATTATTTATGGTGGTATTCTTGCAAATCCTAAGCTTCTTGCAATGGGAATTGACCTGACATACTTAAAGACTATTGTATTTATTCTTGTAATTGCTGCTTTAGTTCAGTTTGTTGAGATGTTCTTAAAGAAGAAAATGCCTTCACTGTATCAGTCATTAGGTGTTTACTTACCACTTATTACAACAAACTGTGCAGTACTTGGTGTTGCACTTAACTCAGTTACAAACTATTCTGATATGGGATTTGGTATGTCATTGCTTTACAGTATGGTTTATGGAATCTTCACAGCAGTAGGATTCCTTATCGCAATCGTACTTATGGCTGGACTTCGTGAGAAGATTGAGTACAATGATATTCCAAAAACATTCCAGGGAACAGCAATTGTATTAATTACAGCTTGTCTTATGTCAATTGCATTCATGGGATTCTCAGGAATGATTTAGGAGGAAAAGAGATATGAATATTACTGCAATTATTGTAGCAGCCCTTGTTGTAGGCTGTGTTGGTATAATTCTTGGATTTTTCCTCGGAATATCTGGAGAAAAATTTAAGGTAGAAGTAGATCCAAAGGAAGAGGCTATTTTAGGTGTTCTTCCTGGAAATAACTGTGGTGGTTGTGGTTATGCCGGATGTTCAGGTCTTGCAGCTGCAATCGCAAAGGGAGAGGCTCCAGTAGGACAGTGTCCTGTAGGTGGAGACCCTGTAGCTGCCAAGGTTGCTGAAATCATGGGAGTTGAAGCAGGCGCAGGTGTTAAGAAGGTTGCCTTTGTAAAATGTGCTGGTACATGTGAGAAGGCAAACGTAGACTATGACTATTCAGGTGTACAGGATTGTGTTGCTATGTCATTTGTTCCAAATGGCGGACCAAAATCTTGTAATTATGGATGCTTAGGCTATGGAAGCTGTGTTAAGGCTTGTCCATTTGACGCAATTCATGTAGTAGATGGAGTAGCACAGGTAGATGTAAAGAAGTGTAAGGCCTGCAGCAAGTGTGTTGCAGCATGTCCAAAACACCTTATCGAGTTGGTACCTTATGATGCAGCTCATATTGTAAGATGCAGCTCTAAGGATAAGGGTAAGGATGTCATGAAGGCATGTTCTGTTGGATGTATCGGATGTCACTTATGTGAGAAGAACTGTCCTTCAGATGCAGTACATGTAGTTGACAATATTGCTTACATCGACCAGGATAAATGTACAGGATGTGGTATCTGTGCAGAGAAGTGTCCTAAGAAAATCATTTTATAGTTTAATAAATTGATATGACATTAAAAAGTCGGAACATATTATGTGTTCCGGCTTTTTTGTGTTATACTTTAATTATAATAGGAGGTGGAAGATATGCTGTATTTTATCGTCAACGAGACATCACGTTCCGGCAAAGCCAAACAAATCTGGAAGGATATCCAGCAAAGCCTGATAAAAGCAGACATCCCATATGAGTATATGGTGACTCAGGGCAAAAACCATGCCACGAGGCTTGCGTCAGAAATATCGCAAAAGCCAGAGGATGATATCTGCATAGTTGTAATCGGCGGCGATGGCACCATGAATGAAGTTATAAATGGAATAGCAGACTTTGATAAGGTGCGCTTTGGCATTATTCCAACTGGTTCAGGCAATGATTTCGGTGGAGGGTTAGGCTTGCCTAAGTCACCGGAAGAAAATCTACAGCAGATTATCTCTTCCTATAAAGCAGGAGCAGACAGCTATAAGCCTATGGATATAGGTATTGTAAGATGGGGACAGGGCAAAAAGAAGCTCTTTGGCATAAGCTCTGGTATAGGACTTGATGCAATAGTCTGCAAGAAAGCCCTTACATCAAAGCTCAAGAAAGTCTTAAATAAGCTTGGACTTGGCAGTCTTACATATGTACTTTTGACAATAATCACACTGTTTTCAATGAGGACAGCAGACTTTGAAATCAGCTATGACAATAATAAGAGGATATTAAAGAAAACTATATTTGCAGCGGCAATGAATTTAAGAGCAGAGGGCGGCGGTGTACCAATGGCACCAGATGCTAACCCGTATGACGGCAAATTGTCCATAAGCAGTGCATCAGGCATACCAAAGGGGATTACCTTCCTGTGTCTGCCATTTCTGGTGGCAGGAAAGCATACCCATATAAGAGGATTTAATCTGGTATCATGTAAAGAGGCTTCAATACATTCGAGTCAGAAGATGACCCTGCATGCAGATGGGGAGTATGTGGCGGATGTGACCGATTTGACATTCGGAGTATACCCGCAGAAGATGAGATTAATGAATTGCTAGATTATCAGCTTATGGGGACGCTTTCCGCTTGATAGGTTATTAAAATCGGATGACATACAGTGTATTTTGCAGAAAAAATATGAAGTTAACCACGGCAACGATTTGGGATGGGTTTGTTTAGATTTTAAACATTTATCCATTTACAAGTGTAATGGAACGCCGTGGCAGTTCATATTGTTTTCTGCAAAACAACTGTATGCCATCCGATTAATTTTATGTTTCATGCGGAAAGCTGATTTATATTGTAAATACTTAAAAAAGCTTCCAATATCAGATACAAATATTCATTAAAAAATATGTTATCCGATTTTTAAAATTTCTAAGTGGAAAGCAACATAATAACATAAATCCTGCAGTGTGCTAACATTTTAGAAGTATTATACTCCGAAAGATGACACAATCTCATAATCATCCGTCACAAATACAGCCTCCACATCATCCAGTGATTCAATCAGCTCCATACCCTTATCAAGCCCCAGGGCAAAGCATATGGTACTCAGTGCATCCCCATCCATGGAAGAGTCACTTATTATGGTCACAGAATACAATCCGTTGTCGTATGGATAGCCTGTTGACACATCCAGTATATGATGATAGATTTTACCATCCACCCTGTAGTATCTCTCATATATGCCGGAGGTCACAACAGACTTATCCTTCACCTCAACAGTTGTAATAGCATTTCCTGATTCGTCAAATGGCTTCTGGATGCCTATCGTATAATCTGAGCCGTCTGATTTTTCTCCCAAAGTGAGGACATTGCCACCCAGGTTTATAAAGCCTGATGTTATTCCTTCAGATGTGAGATAGGCTTTCATCTTGTCTGCTATAAAGCCCTTGGCGATTCCGCCTAAATCAAGCTTTGCGTCTGCATCCAAGAGTTTAACCTTATTGCCATCAATCTCGATTTGAGTATAATCAATATGCTTTATAATAGAAGCTATCTCTTCATCTGAGGGCAGATATGACGCATCCACCTCGTTGTCATATGAAGCTGTGTTTTCTGCTATTTCTGAAAAATTCCAGAGGGATGAGAGATTACCGATTGTGATGTCAAAGGCACCATCGCTCAGTTGTCCGTATTTTATTCCCGCTTCAAGGATTTCTATTGTGTCATCGCTTACCTCAACTGCCTGCTGACCGGCATTGGCATTGATTTTGCTTATATCGCTGTCCTCAATTGTATTAGACAGGAGATTTTCGTAGTGTGAAGCCATATCAAAGCATTGGTCTATATATGACTCGTCGTTTGTCCCATAGAGGGTGATGCTTATGATTGTGTCAAAATAAAAGCCTGATTTTGTAACCTTTGCATCTGCGTCTGAATGCAGGTTAGTGAATACATAGAGCAGAACAGATATAAGGCATACTGTAATAATAAATGAAACTTTCTTTTTCATATAAATAATGTCCTTGCGTATATATTGTGACCTGATAGCTTGTTTAAAGTCACGATTTATTTATATCACAATAATTTTTTTGAAACAACCAATAAATAGATTTTGTATTTTTGATAAATATATGTTACAGTAATCTATGTATGTTAACGTAGGTGTATTAGAATGACAAAAAGGGAATTGATTATGAAGGCATCAAAGGAATACAAAAGAATAGTAATTAAGGTAGGTTCGTCCTCCCTGACCCATCAGGAGACTGGAAGTGTGAACTTTCTCAAGATGGAAAAACTGGTGAGGGCTATCTGTGATTTGAGAAATCAGGGAAAGGATGTATGTCTGGTCAGCTCTGGTGCAATCGCTGTAGGCAGGGATGCAATCGGGCTTAAGGAAAGACCAAAGGATATATCTACAAAGCAGGCTTGTGCTGCTGTAGGTCAGGGACGTCTGATGATGACATATCAGAAGCTTTTCGGCGAGTACAACCAGACCTCAGGTCAGGTACTTATGACCAAAAACACCATGATTAACCCTGTATCCAGAGAAAATGCCACAAATACTTTTGAGGAGCTCTTTAAATTGGGAGTTGTTCCTATAGTAAATGAAAATGATACAGTAAGTACATACGAGATGCAGTTTGGTGATAATGACACACTTTCTGCCCTGGTATCAAGCCTTGTAAACGCAGACCTTTTAGTGCTGCTTTCAGATATTGACGGCTTGTACACTGATGATCCACATACTAATCCGAATGCTGAGCTTATAAAGGATGTCGAGGAAATTGATGATTCTATATTTGGTATGGCAAAGGACAGCACAGGAAGCAATGTGGGTACAGGAGGCATGGCAACCAAGCTTACTGCTGCAAAGATAGCTACCAATTCCGGTGCAGATATGATAATAGCAAATGCAAATGATTTTTCGGTATTGTACAAGATACTGGAGGATGATTTTGTGGGAACCAAATTCCATGCGCAGAAGGAGCCTAATTTTGTGCTGGAAAATTATATTATGGAGACAATTGGATAATGACAGACGAAAAAATCAACAGAATAAATGAATTATATAGGAAGTCACAGGCTGAAGGACTTACAGAGACTGAAAAGAAGGAGCAGGCAATACTCAGAAAAGAGTTTGTTGCCAGCGTAAAGAGCAATTTAAGAAGCCAGCTCAACAATATAGATATGGTAAACGAAGATGGTTCAGTAGAAAATCTTGGTGACAAATATGGTAAAAAAGGAATCACTTCGTGAAGAGATAAAGCAGAAGAGAAAATTATTATCAGAGACTTTTGTGATAGAAAATAGCAGGTTTATATGCGATAAGCTTATTAAATATATAGAGGCTCAAGATACAGA
>CAVFAM010000019.1:0-3685 GCA_963620375.1 Bacteroidaceae bacterium | reverse complement strand
ATCTGCAAAATCAGGACAGCGTGTCAACAAAATCTTTGAGATGATAGATGTAGTTATCGAGAATAACTCAATGAGAGTTGCAACAGGAGTCTTAAACGAAATAGTGGCAGAGGCAGTTGCCATGCAGCAGCCACCTACAGATAAGGGAAAGAGACTCAGAATATACTATGTCACACAGGTTTCTGTTAAGCCGCCGACATTTGTTGTCTTTGTAAATGACAAGAACCTGATGCACTTTTCATACACCAGATATCTTGAGAACAGAATCAGAGATACATTTGGCTTTAGGGGAACTGCTCTTAAATTTATTACAAGAGAGCGAAAGGAAGATGAGAAATGATTTTAGCAAGAGTTATTGCACTTATCATTGGATATATAGTAGGTCTCTTTCAGACCGGATATATATATGGAAAGAGTCAGGGCATAGACATCCGTGAGCATGGAAGTGGTAATTCGGGTACGACCAACACCCTAAGGACTCTGGGCTGGAAGGCAGGAGCCATCACCTTTATCGGAGACTGCGCAAAAGCCATAATTGCAGTCCTTATCGTGCATTTTCTCTTTAATGGAATGGATGGACTCAAGGTGGTTGAGCTTTATGCAGGCTTTGGTGCAGTGCTGGGACATAATTTCCCATTTTACCTTAAATTCAAGGGAGGCAAGGGAATTGCCTGTACTGCAGGTGTAATCATAGCGGTATGCCCACTGGCAGCACCTGTATGTATTCTCTTATTTATAGGAATTGTGCTTGCAACAAGATATGTATCCCTGGGTTCAATCTTTATGGTTATAGCCTTTCTTATTCAGACAATAGTGTTTAACCACATGGGCTGGCTTGGAATAGATACATCATACAGGCTTGAGTTTGACATAGTTGTGGCATGCTTTACTGCCATGGGTATCTGGCGCCACAGAGCAAATATAACAAGACTAATGAATGGAACAGAAAATAAATTTGGTCAGAAAGCGAAATAGCATTATGGAAAAAATAGGTATTATTGGAGCAGGAAGCTGGGGCACAGCACTTTCTCTTGCACTGGCAAACAACGGACATTCAGTCCTTATATGGTCAATCGTTGAGGCTGAAATAGACATGTTAAAGAAAAATCATGAGCATCTTGATAAGCTTCCGGGAGTGAAGCTTCCAGATACAATTGATTTTACAACAGATATAGAAAAGACAATCACAGAAAGCGATATGCTGGTTCTTGCAGTGCCATCTGTATTTACAAGAAGCACTGCCCAGAAAATGAGCCCTTATGTAAAGGATGGTCAGATAATTGTCTGCGTGGCAAAGGGTATTGAGGATGACACCCTCATGACAATATCAGATGTAGTGGAGCAGGAGATTCCAAAGGCTGACGTTGCAGTATTGTGTGGCCCATCCCATGCAGAGGAGGTTGGCATAGGCTTACCTACCACCCTGGTAGCAGGAGCCCACACCAAGGCGACAGCAGAGCATATCCAGGAAGTATTTATGAGCGAAGTGCTCAGAGTCTACACAAGCCCTGATATGCTGGGCATGGAGCTGGGAGGTTCCTTAAAGAATGTCATAGCCCTTGCTGCAGGAATGGCAGACGGCTTAGGCTATGGAGACAACACCAAGGCAGCCCTTATAACAAGGGGAATAGCAGAAATATCAAGACTTGCAATCGCAATGGGAGCAGCATCAGAGACCCTGTCAGGACTTACTGGAATAGGCGACCTTATCGTCACCTGTGAGAGTAAGCACAGCAGAAACCGCAAGGCAGGAATGTTAATCGGTCAGGGCTATACCATGGATGAGGCAACAGCAGAGGTCAAAATGGTAGTAGAGGGTATCTATTCAGCCAAGGCAGCCCTTGCCCTTGCCAGAAAATATGATGTGGAAATCCCAATTATAGAGGAAGTAAACAGGGTGCTTTTCGAGGATAAGCCGGCAAAAGAAGCTGTATCTGATTTGATGCTTCGTGATAAGAGAATCGAGCACAGCAATCTGGACTGGAAATAAGGCATAAAATATAGACATAACAAGGAGAAAATGTGCTATCATGGAGATAAAGATAAAAAAGCTTACGGCTACAGCCAAGATTCCTGCAAGGGAGAGTGCATCGGCAGCAGGCTATGACCTGTATGCAGACATCACAGAGGAGATAATGGTAAAGCCCCATGAGACTGTAAAGGTCAATACAGGTGTGGCGATGGAAATCCCAGAGGGATATTTTGGTGGAATAGCAGCCAGAAGCGGTCTTGCTTCAAAGGAAGGCTTAAGACCTGCAAACTGCTATGGCATAGTTGATTCTGATTACAGGGGACCTATTATTGTTGCATTACACAATGATTCAGAGGTGGAGAGAGTGGTCAAACCACAGGAGAGAATCGGACAGATTATCATCCAGCCATATCTGAATGTCACCTTCTGCGAGGTGGAGGATTTATCTGAGACTGACAGAGGCAGCAACGGCTTTGGTTCTACTGGTAAATAGATAGCTGCTGGAATGTATATGTATTAAGGAGGAATTTATTATGGAAAATCGTATTGTGAAATTCAAATCAAAAGAGAGCAACCTGCTCAATCTGCATGCGATTCCTGGTCATTTTGCCACAAGCCATTCACACATAAACTATTATGTGGATGTGACAAGTATAAAGACCAGAACATCTGAGGCAAAGGAGGCAGCAAAGGTACTTTGCTCAAAGCTGCCAAGACAGTCCTATATTGATACTATTGTCTGCATGGATGGAACAGAGATGATTGGTGCATTCTTAAGTGAGGAGATTGCCAACAACGGTATCCTGTCTATAAACAGACATGAGACTACATATGTTGTCTCACCGGAGATTAATAACAACAATCAGATGCTTTTCAGAGATAACAATAAGGCTGCCATAGAGGGCAAGCACATTGTGCTTCTCCTTGCTACAACTACTACAGGAGAGACCATCAGAAGAGCCCTGGAGTGCATCCAGTATTACGGTGGAAATGTAGTCTGCGTTGCATCTATTTTCTCAACAATAGATTCTGTGGATGGAAAAGAGATTGAGAAGCTCTTTGATGTGGATGATGTGTTAAACTATGAGGCATATCCAGTTGGAGAGTGCCCATTCTGCAAGAAGGGACACAAGATAGAAGCCATGGTAAATGGCTATGGTTACTCAAAACTGTAATAATGACCAATATATAGATATATATTAGTCGAAATACACAATGAAGAATGACTGCTTCGTCAAAATGACAACAAATTTACGAAATGTTTGTCGGTTTGACAGTGGTCATTCTTTTTGCTATTAGGTATCATAATATTATCAAATGAGATGAAAGTACGCAGGAGGTATTTTTAAATGGCAAGTTTAGAGTTAAAGAACATTTGCAAAGTATACTCAAATGGTTTTGAGGCAGTTAAGGATTTCAACCTTAAGGTTGAGGACAAGGAATTCATCATTTTCGTAGGACCATCTGGATGTGGAAAATCTACAACACTCCGTATGATTGCAGGCCTTGAGGAGATTTCTTCAGGAGAGCTTATCATTGATGGCAAGGTAGTAAATGATGTAGAGCCAAAGGATAGAGATATCGCAATGGTATTCCAGAACTACGCTTTGTATCCACATATGACAGTATTTGATAACATGGCATTTGGACTTAAGTTAAGAAAAGTTCCAAAGGATGAGATTAAGGCTAAAGTTGAGGAGGCTGCAAGAATCC
>CAVFAM010000018.1:0-2464 GCA_963620375.1 Bacteroidaceae bacterium | reverse complement strand
CTCAGTAGCCATCTCCCAAAGCTCTCTTGTGAATACCTTGTCCTCCAGTGGAAGCACAAATGTAAGTGCTATGATATTTGTTGTGTGGGCATGGTATACAACCCTGTATCTCTCGTCCTGAAGCTTCTTAACCTCAAGATTCATAAGGTGGCTTGGGAGCTCAGATGTAGGTCTGCCGCCATTTACAAGTCCCCAGACAATACGATAGTTCTCGCCCTTGTTATCCAGCTCTATCATACAGATGCTGTCCTCTGGCTTTATGATTACATTTCTGAAATATTTTCCACTTCCTGTCACAAGGAAATACTCATTTGCAAGATTAGGTACACTTGTGCCGATTGGCTGCCATTCCTTTGCCTTAAAATTCTCCCTTACTGCTTCTACTTCCTCTGGCTTTACACGATATGAGAGATTTCCTCCATTTCTCTCATGCCAGCCCTGCTCCCAGCCATCATTAGCCATGCGAATAAATCCCTGTACAAACTCTGCATCTAAAAATTTCATAATTATCCTTCTTTCATATATTTTTCATTGTTCTTGCATTTGTTACTGCTTACATTAACCTGTCTTTAACATACTTAACGTAGAATTACCTACATATAATATCAACGGGCACATCCAGGATTTTTGCAACTTTAAGGATTGTGTCAATATGTCTGCCCACTGCTGCTGCCATATGATGTGTAGGTCCTGCCTCACTCCACCTGTTACAGAACTCTCTTGCTCCTATAGAGAAGCGGGTTCTCATATTTGTGTCCCCAAATGTAAATATAGGTCCGTCCTCGTTTACACCCTCAGCCACAACAAACTTGAAATGTCCATCCTTATCCTGGGTGATTCCCAGATATGTGACAGCTCCTGCTGGTGGATAAAACTGTGTCAGATAACCGCCGCCAGTCTTGCCGTGGAATACAGGTACAATCTTCATGGTAGGCTTCTTAGCCTGTGATATATCTGCATCTCCGGAGCCTGAATGACCTATAATACAGATGTCCTCGTTAAAATCTATTGAATACATCTCTGAGAGCTGGCCTGTGCCTGCAATAGTCTTTAAGATGCTCATTGCCATGGCAACCTTAATGTCACCCTCAACAGCGCAGGCTGTGCCCTGCTTTATAAGCATTGAGAAAGCCGGAATAAGCATACTGTCAAGCTTTCCTGCAACGCCCTGGGCAAATCCATCATAGTGTGAGGCAACCATTCCCAGGTCTTCTTCCTTTACCCATTCCTCAAATGCCACTACATATTTTGCCATATCCCATACGGTTTCAATTGTGGCTGGCTGTCCATCCTTATCTGGTGCAATATCAAAGGTATCGAGAATATCCTCTGCCTTAGCCCTTATGGCAGCCTCATCTGTGATATGGTCTGCAATAGCCCACATTTTTTCCCAGTCAAACTGCTTGGTATAGAGTCCCATCCTGTTGTAGAGGTTTGTCTCATCAATATACAAATCCATCATGCCCGGGTATGGTCTGCCAATCTGGGCAAGGTTTGTGTAGCGGAATCTTCTGCGCACCTGGGCAGCCCTGCACCACTCATCGATTTCCTTTGCCACATATTCGTCGCCACCCTCTACGACACCTGTGATAACTGCATGTCTCTTTCCTGCACGCTCAAGGTCTGCAACCATCTCCCCAACTGCTCCACAGGCATACAGCTCGCCCAGCCACTTTGGAGTGTCAGTATTTTCATAATCAGGTGCCTTAAGCTTCTGCACGTTTACTAACACAACCGGCACATTCAGATCCCTGATTGCTGGCAGCATATTATAGCTTGTAGCATAGGTAAGCAACTGTAAAATCACTAAGTCCACATCTGCTGCCCTGAATTTATCCCCGGCTGCCATAGACAGCTCCTTTGTAGTTACGATTCCACCATCAATGATTTCAACAGTGTCTGGAATTGTCTTTTTAAAAGCTTCATACTGTGCCTCAAATTCTGGCACCAGTGTAGGAAACTGTGGAAGGTATGCCCCAAGTGCTATTGAAAACACACCAACCCTTGCCTTAGTCTCAACTAACATAAAATCCTCCTTTACTCATACACCTTTATGTCAAAAGATTTGTATATACAGCTTCTGGCGTCCTGCAAGTCCTTAAGCTCCTTATCCGCTATCATCTGAACCGCTATATTTCCGATTGCAGTTGCCTCTGTCGGTCCTCCAAGAACTTTTCTTCCCGTGTATTTTGCTGTAAGCCTGTTTAAATAATCCGCATTTGCGCCACCGCCTACTACATGGATATTCTGGTATATACAGCCGGTCTGTGATTCCAATTCAAGCAGGGTATCTGCATAGCATTTTGCCAGACTGTTATATATGACTGCGGCAACCTCTGCCATCCCTTCCGGCACCTGCTGACCAGATTCCGCACAGGCTTTTTGCACTTCTTCTGTCATGCTTTCAGGTGCCAGAAATCTATCGTCGTTTGCATCAACTACCGACTTTATGTAACAAGTGGAA
>CAVFAM010000017.1:0-3864 GCA_963620375.1 Bacteroidaceae bacterium | reverse complement strand
ATACAGTGTATTTTCCAGAAAAAATATGAAATTAGCCGTGGGATTTAATTGCGGATAGGGCATACAAATTTGTAATGTGATTTCCATTTCCAAGATTATGGAACCCCACGGCAGTTCATATTGTTTTCTGATAAACAACTGTATGCCCTTCGGTTTATTTTTACGCTTCAAGTGTGAAGTATCTACTTATTAGCTTCAGATTTAATCAAATCAACAATAGTTCCAATAGAATCCATCTGCCCACTCTGCGCCATGGCATCAATATACTTCTGTCTGTTATCATACACTTCTTCCACAGCACGAAGCAGCGACTCAGCTGTCAGATGCTCCTCCTCAAGTACATAAGAAAATCCCTGCTTCTTAAATGAATTTGCATTTAAGACCTGGTCTCCACGGCTTGCAGCAGCAGAAAGTGGAATAAGGATGTTTGGCTTATGTAATGCAAGAAGCTCACATATTGAGTTGGCTCCCGCACGGGATATTGCCATATCAGCAAGGGCAAACATGTCTGTAAGCTCTGAGCTTGCGTACTCAAACTGGGCATATCCGATTGTTCCAGACAGTGAGTTGTCCAGATTTCCCTTGCCACACAGATGAATGATATAGAACTTTTCCAGTAATTCAGGCAATACCTTGCGCACGGCTTCGTTTACAATCTTAGAACCAAGGCTGCCGCCTATAATAAGAAGAACCGGCTTGCTGTGATCCTTGAAATTGCAAAGCTTTATAGCGTTTTCTGCATTTCCTGAGAAAAGCTCACGTCTGATAGGAGAGCCTGTGAGGACTGCCTTGTCTGCCGGGAGATATTTCATGGTCTCAGGGAAGTTACAGCAGACCTTTTTAGCTCCCTTTATGGCAATTTTGTTTGCAAGTCCCGGAGTGATGTCTGACTCATGTATGATGGCTGGTATGTGACAGTGCTTGGCTGCCAGAACTACAGGAACAGACACGAATCCCCCCTTTGAAAATACCACGTCAGGCTTTATTTTTTTCATAAGAGAAACCGCCTGGCCATAGCCCTTTAAGACTCTGAATGGGTCCGAGAAGTTTTTCCAGTCAAAGTAACGGCGGAGCTTGCCGGAAGAGATACCATGGTAAGGTGTGCCAGTGGCTTCAATAAGCCCCTTTTCCATACCGTTTATGGAACCGATATACTCGATGTCAAAGCCCGCTTCCTTTAAAGCTGGCATAAGAGCTATATTTGGGGTTACATGTCCGGCAGTGCCGCCACCAGTCATAATTATTTTTTTCATAGACTTACCTCATTATTAATTAGTAAATAGTTTGTTCGTTCATTATATTTTATGTAAATACATATAATGTCATTCTCTGATATATCTTATACTGACAGAATAAAAAGTCAACCCCTGATAAATGTCGAAACTTGCGACCGAAACAGGGGTGAAAGTGTAAAAATCATGGGGTATAATTTAGGGCAAAAGGAGGATGTTTGTAAAATGACAGAACAGTACATACAGCTTCTAAAGACAAACCCTGAGACTTTATTCTGGGGACAGGCTCTTGCGGTGATTGCCATTGCAGCAATTATAATCGCACAATTCATAGTGATGCTTGTCCTCTGCAGCAGGTTAAAAAAACAAATGAAACGAATAGACACAACTATAAATCATGCAAAGCAGTATCTGGATGTGATTATGGAAGGTGATGACAGCGAGCAGGATAGAAACCTGTCATCACAGAAAACAGGAATATCTGCCCTGGCAGCAGGCAGGACAGCATATAAAAGTGACTCTGCAGGAGCTGGGGAAAATGCCGGAAAATCTGGCTATGGAGAGGATACAAACCGCATAATATCCGCTGTTTTGGATGAGGTATTTCAATAAGGTTTTTAGAAGGAATTTGGATGAAAACCCCCAAAATTTGACAAAATGTAAATATTCTGCTAATATACCGCTGTAACATGTTTGTAACATTTGAAATAAAATGTTTAAAAACGAAACATAAGTGTAATAATAATAGCATATTATTACACCATGGAGGACTAAAAATGATGCTAAACAAAAAAGTGATTGAGAGCGCTGCAGTGCTTGGACTTGCAACAGTATTATCAATCACGGCGGTTACTAACAGCGATAAGGCTGTGATAGCAAACACCAGAGTAGAGTATGATGGAATAGCCGGTGTTACAGCAGCACTTGCTGATTATCAGCAGGCAGCGGCAGATGAATACAATATTGCAGTTTCTGTACAGAAGGATGACGTGGTGCTGGTTGCGGCAGCACAGGATGAGACAGAAGAGACAGCAGTGGAGGAGCTTTCACCAGAGGAGCAGGCATGGCAGACAAATCTCATGGCAAATGTAGATGACTTCCTGAATGTCAGAGAGGCAGCCGACGGTGAATCAGCCATAGCAGGAAAATTATACAAGGGAGATGTAGCCACAATCGTTGAAGCTGGAGACGAATGGACACTGGTTACATCAGGAAATTTAACAGGATATGTTAAAAACGAATACTGCGTGACAGGAACAGATGCCTATGCTTATGCACAGAGCAATTGTGAAACAGTTGCAGAGGTAAACACCAATAACCTCCGCATCCGTTCAGAGCAGAGCGTAGACAGCAAGGTGCTCGATACAGTGTCAACAGGAGCAAAGCTTACAGTTGATACAGAAGCAGAAGTCGCAGACGGCTGGGTAGCAGTCAAAAGCGGTTCACAGACAGCATATGTAAGTGCTGATTATGTGACAGTAAAGCTCAACACAGGTGTGGGTGTCACACTTGCAGAGGAGCAGGCTGCGATTGAAGCAGAGCAGGCGAGAGCCGCAGAGGAAGCAGCAAAGCTTGCAGCAGCACAGAGCACACAGGCTGTAGCTACGACTCAGGGAGCAAGTGTTCCGGCAGCAGTAGATGATGTGACACTGCTTGCAGCAATTATCCAGTGTGAGGCTGGTGGTGACATATATGAGTCCCAGCTTGCAGTAGGAGCAGTAGTAATAAACAGAGTAAAGAGTGGAGCTTATCCTAACTCAATCTCAGAGGTAATCTACCAGAGAGGACAGTTCGGACCGGCAAGCTCAGGAAAGCTCGCAAGTGTACTTGCATCAGGCAGTATCAGTGGAACAGCTTATCAGGCAGCCACAGATGCCATAAATGGTGTGGACAATACAGGCGGATGTACCGGATGCCGTGGAGCATCATCAGGACATGCAGGAATCGTAATAGGAGCCATGGTCTTCTATTAAAAGAAAATCAATAAAATCAATCATACTCAGGCTTCGCCAGATGGCGGAGCCTTTTTCTATGTTCTATATACATGAAAAAACTTGCGTATAACAGGCAAAAGGGGTAAAATTACTTAAACTTAAAGGGAGGAAAGAGCAATGAACTTAAAGGGAAGAAACTTTTTAAAATTAATGGATTACACACCAGAAGAAATTACATACCTGATTGATTTATCAGCAGAGCTGAAGGAAAAGAAGAAAAAAGGAATCAGACATGACGACTTGGTTGGCAAAAATATTGCCCTGATTTTTGAAAAGACAAGTACCCGTACAAGATGCTCTTTTGAAGTAGCAGCACATGATTTGGGTATGCATGTTACCTACCTTGACCCAAGCGGCTCCCAGATAGGCAAGAAGGAGAGCATAGCTGACACAGCAAGAGTCTTAGGCAGAATGTTTGATGGAATCGAGTACAGAGGCTTCGGACAGGATATAGTGGAGGAGCTTGCCAAGTACGCAGGAGTGCCTGTATGGAACGGACTCACAAATGAGTTCCACCCGACACAGATGATAGCAGATATGCTCACAATCAGAGAGCACCTTGGAAAGCTTAAAGGGGTTAAGTTTGTATACATGGGAGATGCCCGCTACAATATGGGTAATTCCCTTATGGTGACATG
>CAVFAM010000016.1:5672-7942 GCA_963620375.1 Bacteroidaceae bacterium | reverse complement strand
CTCCGGATTAGTGGTAAATGAAAAAGGTACTACTCTCTCATCACCAAACTGCTCCTCCATCTTTGAAAAATCAAGACTCTTCTTATCCACACGGGCAGGTGTTCCAGTCTTAAATCTCTTCATCTCAATTCCATGAGCCTTAAGCGAATCTGTCAGATAGGTTGCAGCCTGCAAACCATTAGGTCCAGTGTGGGTTATCATCTCACCAGTCAGACAACGTGCCCTCAAATATGTACCAGTACAAAGTACAACCGCCCTGCAGTTATATGTGGTTCCAGATACAACCCTGCAGCCTGTAATACAATTATTATCATCAGTCAGTATTTCCGAAACCTCAGCCTGTTTTATAGTCAAATGCTCAGTATTTTGAAGAGTTTTACGCATTTCGCTACTATATTCCGCTTTATCTGCCTGCGCACGGAGAGAATGTACAGCCGGTCCCTTAGATTTATTCAGCATCTTTGACTGGATAAAGGTCTTGTCTATATTTTTTCCCATCTCACCGCCAAGAGCATCTATCTCCCTTACCAGATGTCCCTTGGAGCTGCCTCCAATATTTGGATTACATGGCATCATAGCGATACTATCAACACTCACTGTAAAAATAACAGTTTCAAGTCCAAGCCTGGCACATGCCAGTGCAGCTTCACAGCCTGCATGTCCCGCACCTACTACAGCAACGTCAAATGTGTACTCAAGTTTATTTACACCCATCTCTTACCTACTTTCCCATGCAGAATTTACTGAATATCTCCTGCATTAAATCATCTTCCACAGCTTCACCTATTATAAGTCCCAGCTCTTCATATGCGTTCATCAAATCAATAGAATAAAAATCCTCCGGCATATCATTCTTAATACTCTCAAGCACCAGCTTCAAGCTGTTAAGTGCCTCATTCAGAGAATTCTTGTGACGAATATTGGTTATATAGACCTCATCATTAAAAGAAACCTGGCCATGCAGAAACATTTCAGAAATCTTACTCTCTAATTCATCTATTCCTGTCCTGTCCTTTGCCGAAATATTTATCACAGGCTTATCAAGATATTTCCTTACGATGTCCTCAGTCGTGATTGTGGATAAGTCTGACTTGTTTAAAAGTACAATCGCATTCTTATCCTTTAATATATCAATTATTTCAAAATCATTACTGTCTAACTCAGTTGATGAGTCGATGACATATATTATGAGGTCAGCGGAATCCGCATACTGCTTTGCCCTGTCCACACCTATCTTTTCCACAAGATCATCTGTGTCCCTGATTCCAGCAGTATCCACCAGATTAAGTGTGATACCATCCAGATTTATCTGCTCCTCAAGCACATCCCTTGTAGTGCCTGCAATATCAGTAACAATCGCCCTGTCAGCACCTACCAGAATGTTTAAAAGAGAGGACTTACCGGCATTTGGTTTACCAACAATTACAGTATTAATTCCCTCCTTTAAAATCCTTCCATTATCAGAAGATTTCAACAGCTTATCAATACTTTTTACCTGGTTATCCACTGTTATAAACAATTTTTGTGGATAACTTTCCAGAGAAATGTGTTCAGGGTCGTCAAGTGCTGATTCTATAAAAGCAATTTCATGTAAAAGCACTTCTCTTATCTGCTTTATGCTGTCAAGCACTGCTCCATCCAGCTGGGACAGTGAATTTTTAAGGGCAAATTCGTTTTTTGAATTAATCACATCAATTACTGACTCAGCCTGGGACAAATCAATTCTACCATTGAGAAAAGCCCTCTTTGTGAACTCACCAGGCTCAGCAGGTCTCGCCCCATACTTAATCACAGTCTCAAGTATTCTCTTCATCACGAACACTCCACCATGACAATCAATCTCAATAGTATCTTCTCTTGTATAGGTATTAGGTGCCCTCATGATAAGCACCATTACTTCATCTATTTTCTCATCCCCGTCGTATATGAAGCCATAATGTACGGTATGGCTGTCACATTGACTCAGGAGCTTTTTTCCACTCTTGGATTTATATATTTTATCAATCAATTCAAAGGACTCATCACCGCTTATTCTTATAATGCCAATTCCGGATGGCGTCATGGCAGTAGCAATAGCTGCAATTGTATCTGATTTCATTTTATACCTCTATTCCATAGACTTATAAATATATCCACAAATTTCTACTTCATATTTTATATACTATCTCATATATCATGCAATTACTAATATACAATAAAAACTCCCATAAATAAATACAGAAAACCTGCCACTGGCAGCTTTTCTTGCATACTTTGGTAGAAAAAAGAGG
>CAVFAM010000016.1:0-5662 GCA_963620375.1 Bacteroidaceae bacterium | reverse complement strand
ATTATCTATATATCATGCAACTACTAATATACAATAAAAATCCCCATAAATAAATACATGGTAGAAAAAAGAGGGCATCCTGCGATACCCTCTCAAAAATCAACTATTTTTTTAATGTAACAACTACATGTCTGTATGGCTCTTCACCCTCGCTGTGAGTTGTAACATATCTGTCATTCTGAAGTGCTGAATGAATAACTCTTCTCTCAAAAGGATTCATTGGCTCCAAAGAAACAGGTCTCTTTGTTCTCTTAACCTTGTATGCGATGTTTCTGGCAAGATTTTCAAGAGTGTCTCTTCTTCTCTTTCTGTAATCCTCAGTATCAATCTTAACCTTGTAGTACACATCGCTGTGCTTATTAATAGCAAGGCTTGTCAGATACTGGAGAGAATCAAGAGTCTGTCCTCTCTTACCGATGAGAACTCCCATGTCATCACCCTTAAGCTCAACATCAAGGAATCTCTCTTCTTCATTCTTATTAATTACTATTTCAACCTGCATATTCATTGCATTGAATACAGATGTCAAAAACTCTTTAACTTCATCTTCAACAGAAGATTTAACCTTTACCCTGATAGTAGCATTCTTGCTTCCAATTAATCCTAAGAAACCATTGCTACCCTTTTCAACAATCTCATACTCCAACTGATTGCTGGTTATTCCAAGCTGTACAGAAGCATCAGTTAAAGCATCTTCAACAGTTTTTGCAGAAACTTCAATATATTCCACTTCTATTTCCTCCCCTTATTTACGAGAATTACGCTCGTTAAATTCTTTTACCATATTAGCCTTTGCAGCCATACTACCTTCTTTAAATTTAGGTGTATCATTATTACTATAACCAGTATCTAACTCAGCATCAGACTTAGATACAGAGTTTGCCTTGCTGCTAATAGACTTAGTCTTAATAGCTGCAGCTTCTCTTATCTGGTTTTCGTAAATACCACGCTTTTCTCTCTTCTTCTTAGCCTTTTCCTGATTTTTCTTAATTATATCATCAAGGTCAAGGTTCTCAATATGCTTATTGATGAAGAACTGCTGTACAATTCTTACGACTGCACTACAAATCCAGTAGAAACCAAGACCTACAGGAACTGTAAAACAGATTACAAATGACATAAGAGGCATCATAAGATTCATTGTTCTCATCTGCTGAGCCATCTGGTCATTTCCATTAGAATTTGCTGTAGGCATAAGCTTAATGGACAGTACCTGTGTCAAATAAGAAAATACAGGAATGAGTAAAGCTAAAATAATAAATCCATATGAATGTGCAGCAAAATTTGTCTTAATAATATTTAATGGAGTATCTGAAATATTTAACCCCAGGAAATAATTATAATTCAAAATATGGTCATGTGCTGTACTTATTGCATCTGCAAGATTTGGAAAATAATCAGAACCACTGATTGCTTCCCAGCCTGTAGAAGGCAGCTTGTAAAGAATATCAATTACATAATTCTTAAAATCTGATGCAGAAGCATTTGTAAGCATGTCTACTGCATTGTTGGCATTAATTCCACTTGAAGTAGTGTAATTAAAGTCCTTAAGGAGACTAGCCAGTGTGTTGATGCCCTCGCTGTTCTGTGAAATACCATTGACAAGCTCAGTAAAGCTTCCCTTAACGCTTGTAATATAAGCAGGTATATTATAGAACACACGATATAAAGCGAAAAGAATAGGCATCTGAATCAACATCTGTAAACAGCTTCCAGTTGCTGAAACACCATACTTCTCATAGACAAGCTGTGTCTCCTGGTTCATTGCCATCATTGATTCCTGGTCTTTTCTGTTCTTATACTTATCCTGAATAGCCTTAATCTCAGGCTGCATCTTCTGGGATAACTTAGAAAACTTCTGCTGCTTAATTGTCAGTGGCAGCAAGCACATATAAATAATGATTGTGATAAGTACGATACTTAAAACAACGCTCTCAATTCCGAATAGATTGTATATGCCTACATAAATGCCATTCATTATCCATCCCAGAAATCTGGCGATTGGTCCAAGAATAGCACCGGAATATTGTGTCAAAACTATGTCCGACATAAAAACCTCCATTATGGAACCGGATCATATCCTCCCTTTGAAAAAGGATTACATCTCAATATTCTCCAGGCAGCTAATGCACCACCCTTTATGGCTCCATACTTTTCCACAGCCTGAAGGCCGTATGTAGAACAGGTAGGATAATACGGGCATTTCGTAGACTTCATTGGAGAAATATATTTTCTATAAAATTTAATAATAAATATCAAAATTTTTTTCAAAACGATTCCATCTTCTTTTTCAAATCAATCTTTGTTAACAATTTTGTGAAGACCTCCAAGATGTAATAGGGCACTTTCTATCTCATGATAGCTTGCGTGCTTTGCTGTTACCCTTGCGATGACTACGATGTCTAAACCACTATTAAACACGTCCTCATGTAGCCTGTAGCTCTCTCTTACGAGACGAGTAATGTGATGTCTTATAACACTATTTCCAACTTTTTTACTTACTGATATACCTAAACGATTTGTGTCTGTTCCATTTTCAACAACATACATAACCAGAAACCTGTTGGCATAGGATACGCCATTGTTATATACATAGTGAAAATCTTTGTTCTTCTTCAATGATTCTGAAAATTTCATTTGAAATTCTCCCTAATAAAAACCGTTAAAATAGAAGAAAAGACCACATAAATGTGGCCTATGCTGATAATTTTTTTCTTCCTTTTAATCTTCTAGCTGCTAAAACTTTTCTTCCGCCAGCTGTACTCATTCTGCTTCTAAAGCCATGAACTTTAGATCTCTGTCTCTTCTTAGGTTGGAATGTCATCTTCATTAGTATCCACCTCCTTTACGTTAAAAAACATCGCTATAATTATATCAAAAAGTATATGCTTGTCAATACTAATATTTAATTTTTTCAAAAATAGTTATCCCCTTTTTGTGGATAACTTGTTGAAAACATGTAGAAACATACAGGATAAATTGTTAAAAACATGTCCCAGGCTAGACTTTTTAGGGTCTATAACTTTTTAACCCCTTAAACAGGCTTTAAACATTGATTTGGAGCACAAAATAGTGTAGTATATTATAAGTAGGATTATGGAGTAATATCCTATTATTATATAGATATGGAGAAACTTGATGGATAAAGTTATTGAAAAGTGGGATGAGATTTTAACAACAGTAAAAAATGAGCATGAATTAAGTGAGGTTTCATTTGATACATGGATTCGTCCACTTAATGTATATGCCATTGAGGACGACAAATTATATATAATTGTACCTTCAGGACAAATGGGACTAAGTTACATTTCCAAGAAATATTTTCTACCTCTTATGGTAGCTATAACAGAGATTACTGGAATTGAATACGATATACATTTTATTCTTCCAGATCAGGCTCAATCCCTTAATCTTAAGAACAAAAAAAATATAACCGCAAAGCCTCAGGCAGTAAAGGGAGACCACTCGAATCTCAATCCTAATTACACATTTGATACATTCGTAGTAGGAAACAACAACAGGTTTGCCCAGTCAGCAGCACTTGCTGTAGCGGAGTCACCGGGTGAATCCTACAATCCCCTATATATATATGGAGGACCAGGACTTGGCAAGACCCACCTGATGCATTCGATTGGACATTTTATTATT
The DNA here is from genome assembly GCA_963620375.1 of Bacteroidaceae bacterium. Taxonomy (GTDB): domain Bacteria; phylum Bacillota; class Clostridia; order Lachnospirales; family Lachnospiraceae; genus Roseburia. The sequence continues at coordinate 2,014 of CAVFAM010000016.1, read as the reverse complement.
GACCAGAAGCCAGAGACCAAGGTTATTTACGTTACATCCGAGGAATTTACCAACGAGGTTATCGAATCAATACGTAATGGTAATGCCTCATCAATGACCAAGTTCCGTGATAAATACAGGACAGCAGATGTTTTGATGATTGATGATATCCAGTTCATCATCGGCAAGGAGAGTACCCAGGAGGAATTTTTCCACACATTTAATGCCTTACAGACTCAGGGCAAGCAGATTATCCTGACCTCTGATAAGCCTCCAAAGGAGATGGAAACCCTTGAAGAGAGAATCCGTTCACGATTTGAATGGGGTCTGATGGCAGACATCGGCATGCCTGATTATGAAACCCGAATGGCGATTCTTCGTAAAAAAGCAGAATCTGATAACTTCAACATAGATGATGATGTATTAAATTATATTGCAACCAATATTAAATCAAATATCAGGGAGCTGGAAGGTGCCTTAAACAAGCTTCTAGCATTCAACAATCTCGAGAGAACAGAGATTACAATGGAGATTGCAGAGAGAGAGCTGGCAAACATTATCACACCGGACAAGCCAAGGGAAATCACCCCTCAGCTTATTATTGAAGTAGTATCAGAGCATTATCACATTTCTGTAGACCAGATGATTTCTAAAAACAGAAGCAGCGATATTGCCAAACCAAGACAGATTGCCATGTACTTATGTAAGAATATGACTTCTAATTCACTTGACGTAATTGGATCACTTCTGGGTGGAAGAGATCATTCAACAATTATCCACGGTATCAAGAAGGTCACAGAAGAGTACGAGAGCAATGAAAATGTACGAAATACAATAGAAACTATCAAGAAAAAGATAAATCCGAATTAGTTTCTTCCTATTATAATAGGGTTTAATATGACCACTATATATAGATGTATGATTATTTTATAAATAAACAAGTAATTAACTTATACACGTTAATCCACTGTTTATTTATATGTTGAAAATTTAGCCTTAAAACTTTTAAACAAATCGCTTTAAGCTATTAAGGTCAAATTAACCGGATATTAAGATGCTTATCCATGGTCTTAATCCTTGTATTTAGAACGTTTAAAGGGGTTTTACACTTTTAAACAACCCCTAAGAATAATATTACTAATTTCTTTTATTTTTATATAAACCACGAAGGGAGTTTACGATGAAACTTATCTGTTCAAAAGCAAATTTACTTAAAGGAGTTAATATTGTATCCAAGGCTGTTCCAACCAGAACAACCATGGCTATATTAGAATGTATCCTTATAGATGCTTCTACCAATGAAATCAAATTGATGGCTAACGATATGGAGCTTGGTATCGAGACTAAGATTGAAGGAGAGATTGTAGAAAGAGGAGTTATCGCTCTTGATGCAAAGATTTTCTCAGAAATGGTAAGAAGGCTTCCTGACAATGATGTAACAATAGAGACAGATAGTTCCTTCAAGACTGTTATTTCCTGTGAGAAAACTAAATACAACATTGTAGGTAAATCAGGAGATGATTTCTCTTATATTCCATATATTGAGAGAAACGATTCTATCGTACTTTCACAGTTTACCTTAAAGGAAGTTATCAGACAGACTATTTTCTCAATATCTGATAATGACAACAACAAGATTATGACAGGTGAGCTTTTTGAGATTAACGACAATCAGCTCAAGGTTGTTTCACTTGATGGTCATAGAATTTCTATCAGAACAATAGAGTTAAAGAATCATTATGAGAACAAAAAGGTTATCGTACCTGGTAAGACCTTACAGGAAATCAGCAAGATTGTTCCTGGAAGTGCAGAGGAAGATGTAGAAATTTATATTTCTAACAACCATATTGTTTTTGAGTTTGAGACAACAACAGTTGTATCAAGACTTATCGAGGGAGAATACTTTAAGATTGACCAGATGCTTTCATCTGACTATGAAACCAAGGTAAAGATTAACAAGAGAGAGCTCTTAGATTGTATCGGACGTTCTACCCTTCTGGTAAAAGAGGGAGACAAGAAACCTATTATCATGAAC
>CAVFAM010000015.1:0-6120 GCA_963620375.1 Bacteroidaceae bacterium | reverse complement strand
TCATGTATGAGAATAAGCATTAGCTGGGACACACCGGATGGAGTATCACAATATGGCACAATTGCAGTGCTTGACAGCATAGGCAGAGTGCGCCTGCAAAAAATGCTTGGCTGTAATGAAAAGCTGGTTGGAATAGGACAGGACAATAAGGATACGACAATTGGTGGAATACCAGGTCAGATAGAAGCCGGCATGTGGACAATTAAGATTTATATACCTATGGGATATCTGGAAAAATTTATAGGTGATGCCAGCATACCAGTAAGATTCACAGTCTCAGATGAAGACTATGCGATTACAGACCATATAGGTGACTGCATCTGGGCAGATAAGGATTTTAATTACAGCGGATATGACACAGACAGGATATATAAGAAGGAAAAGGGCTGGTACAAGGGGGATTTGCACACCCACACCAGATTGTCAGATGGCAAGGAATCGCCAGAGCGTGTCATGGAAAAAGCCCATATGATGAAGCTGGACTATTACATGGCTACAGAGCATAACGTGCTGCACACAGCCTGGCAGGAGTCTGATATTCTGGCGCTCCCAGGGGTGGAGATTACCACAAGCCTTGGGCATGCCAACCTGTTTGGACTCAGAGAAAGACCGGATTTTATAAATGACGTGCTTGAGCAGGGCAGTAATGACAAGGCTCTTCCTGAACTGTGGAAATATATAGCAGACTGGTGCAGGACACATAGGGTATTGCTTAGTATCAACCATCCATTTTTGTATGAATGGAAATGGCTCTATAATGAGCTGCCATTGGATGAGGTATCATGCCTTGAGATAATAAATGACCCTACATACGAGTCGGTTGAAATCGCCCATGCACACGAGGCAAATGAGCTGGCTGTAAAGCTGGCGGATATATTGTGGGCAGATGGCTATAGGATATGTGCAGTAGGAGGCAGTGATTCCCACAACAGGATAGATGAGTTCTACGAGGGGGCAGCAGAACCATCCATAGCAGGAGACCCTGCCACATGGCTTTATATGGAGGGGCTGACTGCGCAGAATGTATATGGAGCCCTGGAAGCCAGTAGAGCCTGTGTCACCAGATATATAGATGAATTTGAGATAGAGCTGTTTGCTGACGAGGAGAAAATATATCCGGGCTGTGAGATTAGCCCTGAGGCAGGGCTTATAAGCTGGAAGCTTAAGTTTAAGAGCAAGAAGCATAAGCCTCAATTATTTGTAATGATTAACGGAGAGCGGACAGGGCTTTCACTTAAAACCATGGATGGGGTGCATTTTGAAGGCAGTGGAGTCATAAGGTTTACAAATGAGAATTACTGCTGGCTGCGATTTGGCGCAGCAGGGGAAGCAGGAGAGTTTATGATGTATACAAATCCGATTTTCAGGGGGATAAGGGAACATTCGTTATATACCTTTGGAGATGTAAAGGAGATACTTGGAATATGAAGGTGTCAGGCGTGATTTTTGACAAGGACGGAACCCTGATTGATTTTGACAAGGTATGGGTGCCAGCTGCAAAAGAGGTAATCAGGCGGCTCTTATGTGACTATAAGCTGCCATGTACATTAAAAAACGAGGAGCTGCTGCTCGGGGCAATAGGCATAGCAGGTAATCATGTGGATGCCCAGGGCTCTTTTGCTTACAAGACATACGCAGAGATTGCGGCGGATATAAGCATGGCTTTTGAGTCGATAGATGAAGGCGCAGATATTGGAGAAATATCAAATGAAGAATTAAGAAACCAGCTTGTTTCCTATTTTACTGAGGCAATCCTTGATGAAAACAGGGAAATAGAAGCGGTGGCAGACTTAGGAGCTGTGATGGAGGAGCTTGGCGCAAGGGGAATAAAAATTGGCATAGCTACCACCGACGAGTATCATGCAACAGTCAGATGTCTTGAGAAACTGGATATATTAAAGTACTTTACATTTTTTGCAATGGATGGCATGCCAGTGCCTATGCCGGTAAAGCCAAGCGGAAGGCTTATAAGGCAGGCGGCAGATTACTGGGAGATAAAGCCTGAGGAGCTATTGGTAGTCGGGGACTCGGTAAATGATATGAAATTTGCCCATAATGGCGGAGCAAAAGCGGTCGGAGTGTTAAGCGGAGTCTCAAAAAGGGAGGACTTACTTCCTGAGGCTGATTATATAATAGCTTCTGTTGCCGGGCTGCCTGACCTGATTTGCAGATTAGAACAGGAAAGCAGGTGATGAGATGGGATATGTATTATTAGGAGTAGCAATTTTATCTGAGATAGTGGCTACCAGCTATCTGAAGCAGACGGAAGGCTTCACAAAGCTTGTGCCCTCAATTATATGTATTATTGCCTATGCCATATGCCATTTTTCCTTTGCCAGAAGCCTGCTTAGCATAAATCTGAGCATAGGCTACGCTATCTGGTGCGGAATCGGGCTTGTTGCAACTACACTGGTTTCTATCATTATATATAAGGAAAAGATTTCCCTTGCAGGAGGAATAGGACTGATTTTTATAATAATAGGCTGTGTGCTGGTAAATGGCTTCGGGGGAAAATAGGATAATCGTTTATATTGATTGACTGTATCTGTGCTGATTGGTACAATATATTTATATACTTATTGGGCGAAATATATGATGGCACCTGTCTTTTATAACTTGCATTTATACAAAGCACTATATATTATGACTGGTGTGCAGAATATATTGGAATGAGCAGAGGGCTCAGGAATACAGCATGGATAGAATAGTCAAAAAAGGGGATAAAAAAGTAAAGCTTGTGCTGTTAATATGCAACGTAGTGCTGGTGGCAGTGATGTTGACAGCCACAGTTTTTTATTCCAGAGAGATAAATACAAATCAAAAAGAGGCAAAGACAGAGGATTTTATCAGGACGATAGAATCACTGAAACAGGTATCCACCAATTATCTGAACAGTGAGCGAGGTTATGTGCAGAACTGGGCGCACTATATTTCAGAGGAGGATATGACTCTTGAGGAGGCATTGGATTTTCTGAGAAATATCAATACCAACTCAGAGCGCTTTGCCCATATCATTGATATGGACACATTTGAGGCATACTCTTCTTACTATCCCAAGGGGGAGGAAGAGATAGACACATATGCCAGATACAAGGATTCTATAGTTGAATATGAAAAAAGCTTTGCAGGCACCATGGAGGATATCTTCAATGGAACCGGTGATGAGTTTGCAGTGCTGGGAAAATATTATCTGGACGAGACCAAGACCACTGGTGTGGGAATTGGAACAAGGGTGACACTGAGGACTGATGATGGCACAAAGGATTATCTGATACTGAGGATTGTGCCTACAGAGACTATCAGGAAGTCCTGGGTATTTCCGGTGGAGTATACATCTGCTGAGGTCGGCATCATAAACAGGGATGGTGACTATGTCATCCAGTCTCCTTCCATGAAGTCAATAAGCTTTACAGAGTATATCCGTGGTTACAATTATCAGGATAATTATAATGAAGTGGATGATTTGAAAAAGCAGCTCCAGACTACAGACAGCGGAGTGCTGACCCAGAAAAACTTCAGAGGCACCACATGCCTGTGGTATTATTCATCCTTTGGGGACAATTCTTCATTGGATATTCTTGGAGTGGTGGACGCTGATGAGCTGAATGCCTCCTCAGACGCATGGTATATAGTGCTTCTGGTCTGCGGCACCCTCTTACTGCTGATTGCAATAGATGGCACCTACCTGATCAGGATGAACTACAGGCTTCGTGAGGCTGCGAGGATTTCAGAGCAGGCAAGCAGGGCAAAGACCCAGTTTCTGTCTGCCATGTCCCATGACATCAGGACACCCCTTAACGCTGTGCTTGGCATGATGGAAATTGCTCAGAAAAACTCAGAAGATGCGGACTATGTCAGACAGTGTATGCACAAGGGACTGCATTCAGGCAAGCAGCTTTTGAGCCTTATCAATGACGTGCTTGACATTTCCCGTATAGAGAGCGGCAAAATGTCACTCAATCCGGAGAAGGTATCTCTTGATGAACTGATGCACGATTTGATGGAGATTTTGGAACAGAATATAACTAAAAAGGGTATTATATTAAAGAGCAGATACAGTGACCTGCCTCATAGATACATACTTGCAGACAGGATGAGGTTAAACCAGATATACATGAATATCCTGTCTAATGCTGTGAAATACACAGATACAGGCGGGGAGATAGAGCTTTATGTACATGAGGAGGATGTTCCTGACAAGGCAGAGTTCACAAGGCTTGTATTTTATGTAAAGGATACTGGAATAGGAATGACAGAGGAATTCCAGAAGAACATGTACAATACCTTTTCCAGAGAGGTTAAGACCCAGGTTAACAGTACCCAGGGTACCGGACTTGGTCTTGCCATTGTAAAGCAGATGGTTGATTTGATGGAAGGTACAATCGAGTGCGACAGTGCGCCGGGAAAGGGCACAGCCTTTACAGTGACCATAGATTTCCCAATTATGGAAGCTGATAAGGAGACCGAGTCAGATGTGACAGAGCGTGAAAGCATAGCTGGCATGCACCTGCTTGTGGCAGAGGACAATGAGCTGAACTGGGAGATTATAAATGAACTGCTGATGGAACAGGGGGTGACCTGTGACCATGCAGAAAATGGCAGGATATGTGTGGATATGTTAAAGAAGGCGCCAATAGGCACATATGCCGCTGTCCTCATGGATGTGCATATGCCTGTTATGGATGGACGGGAGGCTACAGAGCTTATCAGGTCAATGAAGGATGAGGAGCTTAAGTCTATCCCTATAATTGCAATGACGGCGGACGCCTTTGCTGAGGATGTACAGAAATGTCTCAGGTGTGGCATGAATGACCACATTGCCAAGCCTATAGATATAGGCAGGCTGGTGGCATGTCTTGGAAAGATAAGAAACGGAGAACTGTAATATACAGGAAGGGGAAAATAATGAAACGGAAATATTTAAGTGCAGGGATGGCAGGAATATTGCTTTTATCCTTAATAGGTACAGCAGGATGCGGCAAGGAAGAGGAGGAAAATGTATTTACACCAAGGCTTGATACAGAGACGAGTGTTGAGCTGAGCACAGTAGGCTTTTTCGGAAATTTTGAAGCCTTAGACCAGGTGACAGCGGACTTTAATGAGTATTATCCTAATGTGACCTTCAGCTATGAGCAGACTGGAATCGACAGCTTAGAGGAATATATAGATTCTAATAAGGAGCTTGACATACTGATGACCTCTGAGGAGTGCTTTGACAAGCTGGGAGATAAGCTGGTGAATTACTGTGCGGACTTGTCGAAGGAGGATGTCAACCTGAGTGATATAGATGAGGAAATGCTAAAGGCTGGTTACCATGATGGTAAGCTTTCATCAATACCTATGGGACAGAATATATATGGTGTGGTAGTGAATAAGACCCTGCTTGAAAATGAGGGCTTATCTGTGCCACAGACCTATGATGAGTTTATAAATGCCCTCACTGTATTAAAGGAAAAGGGCTACACTCCGATTCAGGCACCAAACAGCAAGGTGTATGCAGAGCTTACAGAGAGCATGGTATATGATATGCTTCTTGATGATAAAAATCTGTACAAGAGTGTCACAAGCGGGGACAGGGCTGGAGCGGATGCCCTGCTCACTGTATTTGACAAGGTAGATGACATAATGGCAGGTGGATTTACGGACGAGGCTGTAAATGCCAACTATCCGGATGATAACTATGATGGTGCGATTTTAAGCTTTTTCGAGGGAGACGTGCCATTCTGGGTATGCAACACTGAGAAGGTCAGCGGCATGAAAAAGAGAGAGTCAAAATCAGAGACTTTTTCGGCAAATCCCTTTGAGTATACCTTTATTGATGTGCCACTTGGAGACAAGGGAGCCTATGTGTACAGGGAGCCGTGGTTTGGCTTTGCTGTAAACAAGGACAGTGACGATTATGATTATGCCCTTGAGTTTATCAGATTTCTTGCTACAAGGGATGAGATAAACACCATGGCTGATATAAAGGGTATTCCGTCTGTGGCAAAGGTGACAAATGACGTGGAGACCTACAAGGACGTATTAGACCCGGAGAAAAAACAGCTTGAATGTATCAACGAGGGGCAGATAAGTCCTGCCATTGTTTCAAACTGGTATTCCTGCGTCAATAAATATGTG
>CAVFAM010000014.1:0-4869 GCA_963620375.1 Bacteroidaceae bacterium | reverse complement strand
CTCAGCCTTCTTTAAATCAAACTGTGTTCTTCTTGTTACTACTTCCTTCTGATGTATCAGGTAGTAGTTTAAAAGTTCATAGAGATTTAAAATCTTTGGCTGTCCGTCTACCAGGGCAAGGTTGATTACACCGAAAGTATCCTGTAACTGTGTATGCTTGTACAGAAGGTTAAGCACAACGCTTGGATTTACATCTCTTCTCAGCTCGATTACAACTCTCATTCCCTCTCGGCTGGTCTCGTCACGGAGGTCTGTTATTCCATCAATCTTTTTATCCTTGTGAAGCTCTGCAATCTTTTCTATAAGTCTTGCCTTGTTTACAAGGTATGGAAGCTCCGTAACTACAATACGATTCTTGCCATTTTCCATTGGCTCAATATCTGTAACCGCACGGACTCTGATTTTTCCACGTCCTGTACGGTATGCCTCATTGATTCCTGATGTTCCAAGGATTACTCCTCCTGTTGGGAAGTCAGGTCCCTTGATTACTTCCATCAGCTCATCAATTGTAGTTTCTTTTCCTTCGATGTCGTTGTCTATTAATTTTACAACTGCACCGATTACCTCTCTTAAGTTGTGAGGAGGTATATTTGTAGCCATACCTACAGCAATACCTGTGGTTCCGTTTACCAGTAAGTTTGGAAAACGTGAAGGGAGCACTGTTGGCTCGCTCTCAGTCTCATCAAAGTTTGGTGTAAAATCAACTGTGTCTTTGTTGATGTCCTCAATCATCTGAAGAGAGATTTTTGATAATCTCGCCTCAGTATATCGCATGGCAGCTGCACCGTCTCCGTCCACAGAACCAAAGTTACCATGTCCGTCTACAAGTGTATATCTCATGGACCAATCCTGTGCCATGTTGACAAGTGCTCCATAGATTGAGCTGTCACCATGTGGATGGTACTTACCCATTGTATCTCCGACAATACGCGCACATTTTCTGTGTGGCTTGTCAGGTGTGTTGCCCAGCTCAACCATTGAATAGAGTACTCTTCGCTGAACCGGCTTTAATCCGTCTCTTACATCTGGCAATGCACGGCTTGCTATTACGCTCATTGCATAGTCAATATAGGAGGTCTCCATTGTTTTTTTCAGATCAACCTGCTGTATTTGATCAAATATTTTGTCATCCACTTAAAAATGTTCCTCCTTACTAAATATCAAGATTCTGAACATATTTTGCATTTTCTTCAATAAATTCTCGTCTTGGCTCTACCTTGTCACCCATAAGAGTGGTGAAGGTCACATCTAATTCTGATGAATTTTCTCCATCTATCATAACCTGCTTTAAGATTCTGTGCTCAGGGTCCATTGTAGTCTCCCACAGCTGGTCTGCATCCATCTCTCCAAGTCCTTTATATCGCTGTATCTTATTATTCTGGTCTCTTCCGATTTCTGTAAGAATCTGGTTGAGCTCTGGGTCATCATATGCATACCATACCTTTTTATTTTTCTCAATCTTATAAAGAGGTGGTGTTGCAAGGTATACATGTCCCTGCTTTATAAGCTCAGGCATAAACCTGTAAAGGAAGGTGAGCATGAGTGTAGCAATATGTGCTCCATCCACATCGGCATCGGTCATGATGATAATCTTGTCATAACGAAGCTTTGTGATGTCAAACTCCTCATGAATACCTGTACCAAATGCTGTAATCATAGACCTGATTTCAGCATTATCATAAATTCTGTCAAGTCTTGCCTTCTCTACGTTTAAAATCTTTCCTCTAAGTGGGAGGATAGCCTGTGTTGCACGGCTTCTTGCTGTCTTGGCAGAACCGCCGGCGGAATCTCCCTCTACGATAAAGATTTCACAATTCTTTGGATTCTTATCTGAGCAGTCAGCTAATTTTCCAGGAAGTGAGCCACCCTCTAAGGAAGTCTTTCTTCTGGTCAAATCCCTGGCTTTTCTTGCAGCCTCTCTCGCACGCTGTGCAAGGAGAGATTTCTCACAGATGTTCTTGGCAACCTCTGGATTCTGCTCAAGGAAGTAGGTGAGCTTTTCAGATACTACTGAGTCTACTGCTCCTCTTGCCTCGCTGTTTCCAAGCTTCTGCTTGGTCTGTCCCTCGAACTGCGGCTCCTCAATCTTGATTGAGATAATAGCTGTAAGTCCTTCTCTTATATCATCACCTGTTAATGCAGGGTCTGTGTCTTTTATGATTTTCTTTTCTCTTGCATAGGCATTAAAGGTCTTTGTAAGAGCATTCCTAAATCCGGCAAGATGTGTACCACCCTCCGGAGTAATTACGTTGTTTACAAAGCTGAAGGTCGAATCATTAAATGAGTCATTGTGCTGTAAAGCAACCTCTACATAGACACCGTTCTGTGTACCCTCGCAATAAATTACATCATCATAGAGGGCTTCCTTTCCCCTGTTTAAGTACTGGACGAACTCCTTGATACCGCCCTCATACATAAACTCATGGTCATGCTTGCTGCCCTCACGGGTATCTTTTATATTTATTCTCAGTCCCTTGGTAAGGAAGGCTGTCTCACGAAGTCTCTGCTTCAAGGTATCATAATCGTATACTGTCTCCTCAAAAATCTCATCATCCGGAAGGAAATGTACCTTGGTTCCATGAAGATTCTCATCACACTCACCGATTACCTTTACTGCATCGTCGGCTTTTCCACGCTTATAGCTCTGAGCGTATACTTTTCCCTCTTTATAGACCTCAACTGTCAACCATGTTGATAAGGCATTTACTACTGACGCACCTACTCCGTGGAGACCTCCGGATACCTTGTAGCCTCCGCCTCCGAATTTTCCACCTGCATGAAGCACAGTAAATACAACCTCAAGAGCCGATTTACCTGCTTTGTGGTTAATATCAACAGGGATTCCTCTACCATCATCCTGTACTGTAATTGAATTATCTTCGTTTATTGTAACCTCAATATTTTTACAATGTCCTGCTAATGCTTCATCTACAGCGTTATCCACAATCTCGTATACAAGATGGTGAAGTCCTCTTGCAGATGTACTGCCTATATACATTCCCGGTCTTTTTCTTACAGCTTCAAGACCCTCAAGAATCTGAATCTGGTCACCACCATATTCCTGATTGCTGTTAAATTCTTCACTCATGAAAGAACCTCCTAATTCTAACGCATTACTAAATATCTTCTATCGATTCCTTTTCATAGACTTTGCCATCTATTACCTGGAAAATCTTATTTATTTTGAATCTGTTTTTTACAAATTCCTCAAGTCCGGTACATGTGATTATGGTCTGTATATCACTTATGCTGTTGAGCAGATAGTTCTGCCTGTTGCTGTCAAGCTCTGACAATACATCATCCAGGAGCAGTACCGGCACACTGTTTATGGATTTTTTCACAAGCTCTATTTCTGAAAGCTTGAGAGATAGGGCAGATGTCCTCTGCTGTCCCTGTGATCCATATTTTCTAATGTCTATATCATCTATTGAAAACTGCATGTCATCCCTGTGGGGACCAACTGTTGTCTGACACAGCTTTAAGTCCTTTTCCCTGGCTTTTGACAATTCATCTTCAAAAAATATATCATCTATATTTGGCTCATATTTAAGTATCAGCCTCTCCTTGCCACCTGAAATATTGTAATGTATATCTCCAATTATCTCATTGAGCTGGTCTATAAATTCCTTGCGCTTTTTGATGACGTTTCTGCCATACATCAAAAGCTGCTCATCCCAGACTGCAAGGGTTTCAATTAGATTTGGTCTGAAACTTATGCCCTTTAAAAGCTTGTTGCGTTGATTGAGTACCTTGTTGTATTTGGTCAAATCATCAAGATATATCTTGTCAAGCTGGCATAGCTCCAAATCTATGAACCTTCTGCGCTCCGCCGGTCCGTTTTTTATAATATTTAAGTCCTCCGGCGAAAAAAACACTATATTCAAAATTCCAAACAGCTCAGTTGCCCTCTTTATTGGAATTTTATTGATGGCAACTCCCTTAGAGCCTCTTTTTCTAAGGTGCATATCAATTTGATATTCCTTGCCATTTTTATCAACAAGAGTCCGTATGTGGGCTTCTTCGCCCTCGAACCTTATCATTTCCTTGTCCTTGCTGCCCTTGTGGGATTTGGTTGTCCCGCTAAGGTAGGCAGCCTCAAGAATATTTGTCTTTCCCTGAGCATTATCTCCGTAAAGTATATTGGTTCCACTGTCAAAGCTTATCTGAAGGGTCTCATAATTACGGAAATTGCTCAATTCGATTGATTTTATTATCATTATCTGCTACTTTTCAATCTTTACCGACTCACCATTGTAGGTAATCACTTCACCACCGTAGAGCTTCTTGCCTCTCTGCAACTCAACCTGACCGTTTAACTCCACAAGTCCGTCCTGAATTACCATCTTGGCATCAACTCCCGAATCCACAAGTCCAGCCTTTTTCAAAGCCTGTCCAAGCTTTATAAATTCGTCATTTTCCCTGATTGATACTGTAATCATATAGTCTCCTAATTATTTGCTGTGCTAAAGTTAACTGGAAGAATAAGGTATGTGTAAGTACCTTCCTCATCCTTTATGAAGCAAGGAGCCTTTGGATTAACCATGTACAGGCTTACCTCCTCTTCATCAATTACTCTCAAAGCATCTATAAAGAATTTTGGATTAAATCCAATCATTATATCTTTTCCATCTTTTTCAATATCGATATCCTCATTCATTGAACCAATAAATGAATTAATCTTAAGCTCCATATTACCATCTGTGATGTTCATGATAATAGGCTTCTTGTCTCCCTCTTTTACCAGAAGGGTAGAACGTCCGATACAATTTAAAAGCTCTCTCTTGTTAATCTTTACCTTGGTCTCATAATCAGATGAGAGCATCTGGTCAATCTTAAAGTATTCTCCCTCTATAAGTCTTGATACAACTG
>CAVFAM010000013.1:0-7841 GCA_963620375.1 Bacteroidaceae bacterium | reverse complement strand
TTTTTGTTATAAGACAATTATAATAAAAAAGACACAAATAATAAAGCTATAGTGAGAAAGACCCTCGGAAAATTATTTTTCTTTCCGAGGGTCTTAGTTTCAATTTGCTTATTAATCAATATTATAGTTTCTCTTCATCTGCTCATACAGCTGCTGTGTGAAGTTTTCTCCTACTTCATCTACGAGCTGGTCGGCTACTGTCTCAATCACCTGATCCATATACATATCTTTGTACTGGGATACTGTGCTGCTCTCATCATCTGTTTCGAGAGATTTCTTTACTTCTTTTAACATCTGCTCCACAAAATATGATTCAAAGTCTTTGATTACGCCTTTGAGCTCTTCTTCTGACGAATCAGATGATATATTCTGAAGCGATTTTGTCATGCTGTCTGCCGCCGCTGATTTATCACTATTTTGTGCAGCTGCTGTTAAATTGCTGGTCAAACTCGATATATCCATCCTGTCTCTCCTAACTACCTATCCCTATCTAACTTTTGTTTCCTTCCGACTCTATCTATCTCACGATACCAGACTTTCCGTTCACAGCTTTTGATAATCGGCTGGCGTATAGTTGTTTTCCAGAAAACAATATGAACTGCCATGGGGTTCCATCATCTTCGCAACGAAATCAACTTTTCTGACTTGCACATCCTATCCACGATTCGCTCCCATGGCTGACTTCATATTTTTTCTGGGAAATACACTATACCCCAGCCGATTTTCACAATCCCCCAATCGGAAAGTCGCAATTCACTCAATTACCTCTTAAGGTTGTTTGCCGTATCCAGCATCGAATCAGCTGTAGTAATAGCCTTTGAGTTAAGCTCATATGCTCTCTGGGCTACAATCATGTTTACCATCTCGTCTGCTACATTTACGTTACTGCCCTCAAGATGCTGTGCTAATACTTTGCTCGCCTTAAGTCCTGGTGTTGTGCTCTCAAGCATTGCATTTCCTGATGCACCTGTCTGCGCAAGCAGGCTGCCAGCCATCTTATCAAGTCCGGCTGGATTATTAAACTGATATACTGCCATTGTCTGATTGAGCGATACATAAGTTCCATCCGGCTGATAATATCCTACGCTTCCGTCCTCCTGAAAATCCATCTTCTCAGATGACACTCCATTTGGAACAGCTATTACATTACCACCTACGTCAAGTACTGCATTTCCAGCCGCATCTGCAAGTATTGTCCTGCCATCAGCTGTCTCGCTCCATGTAAATGCTCCGTTTCTAGTATAGTAGGTCTGTCCGTCAAGTGCTCTTACAGCAAAGAAACCGTCTCCATCAAGTGCGAAATCTGTCTTGTTGTCTGTCTCTGTAAGACTGCCCTGTGTATACATAGATGTTGTGGCAGAAACTCTTGTTCCAAGTCCTACCTGGGCACCTACTGGCTTCTGGTCTCCATTTGCCGATGTAGTTCTGGTCTGTATTGTCTGATATAAAAGAGACTTGAACTCTGTTCTCTCCTTCTTATATCCGTATGTATTAACATTTGATAAGTTGTTTGCTATTGTGTCAACATTTGTCTGCTCAGCAATCATTCCTGTTGCGGCAGTATAGAGTGCTCTCATCATAATACTTATATATCTCCTTACTGTACTCGTCCTACGTCATTAACGGATTTATCTAATGTCTCATCTATAGATGTGATTACCTTTTGTCCTGCTTCATAAGCTCTCTGGATAGTAATCATATTTACCATTTCTGATACAACCTGCACATTAGATGTCTCAAGTGTTCCCTGCTCTATAGAAGCATCACTGGCAACAACGTTTCCACCAGCTGTCAGGTCGTACAGATTCTCTCCATATTTGGAAATATAATCATAATCATCAATATCTACAATTCCAACAGTTCCTACTATCTGACCATTCTGGCTGATAGCACCTAACTGGTCTATTTCAAAATTCTGTGTTGGATTTACTCTGACCCAGTTTTCCTGGCCTGCATTACCATTTAAGGCTCCTGTAGCATTTAAGACATGGTCTCCATCTGCTGTCACAAGATAGCCCTCGTTTGTAAGCTTAAAGGCTCCGTCCCTTGTATACTTGACAGATGTCTCTCCGTCCTTATTGGTAAATGCTATAGCAAAAAATCCACTGCCATCGATTGCCAGGTCTGTCGCATTGTCTGTGACCTCAAAGCTTCCACCAGTCCAGTCTGTATAAGTCTCTCCCAGACGTACTCCCTGTTTGATTCCGCCAAGCTTCTTTGGCAGGTCATAGTTTGAAGAATCGTGGATTCTCACTGCGAGCTGCTGGGCAAATGAATGCGATGTCGTTCCCTCCTTCTTATATCCAGTTGTATCTGCATTTGCGAGGTTGTTTGTCATGACATCCAATCGCTTCATTTGATTTATCATGCCTGTGTAGGCAGTGTATAGACCTTTTACCATCTTATGTCTCCTGTATATCTACATATAAAAGAATATAACTTCATTATGTTTATCGGTATCTTTTTCAAAATATTAACCCTTATTATATTTTAATTGAATACTCTTCCATATGCAAGAAAAACACCACATCTGCGGTGTTTTTCTAATTATCCTTTAACATGCAGTAATATCATCAGCCTGCGCTCAATCTGCATGTATCACCATATCAAATTAGTCGTCGTCTCTCTTGCCAGAAAGGAACTCAACATATTTTCCTGTTCCAATTGCAACACAGGTCATTGGCTGCTCTGCTGTCATAGTATTGATTCCTGTTCTCTCCTCGATAAGCTCCTCAAGTCCACGAAGCAGTGAACCACCACCTGTGAGTACGATTCCTCTGTCTGCAACGTCTGCTGCAAGCTCTGGTGGAGTCTTCTCAAGTACTGAGTGTACAGCTTCAACAATCTGAAGAGTAGGCTCACGAAGAGCTTCCTCTGTCTCCTCAGAGCTTACTGTAATAGTTCTAGGAAGGCCAGTCACAAGGTTACGTCCGCGTACATCCATTGTCTCATTAGATGCAAGTGGATAGCATGTACCAATTTTAATCTTAATATCCTCGGCAGTTCTCTCACCGATAAGAAGGTTGTGCTTCTTTCTCATGTATCTTACAAGTGCCTCATCAAAATCATCACCAGCAATCTTTATTGATGTGCTGACAACAGAACCACCAAGAGAAATAACAGCTATGTCTGATGTACCACCACCTATATCCACAATCATGTTTCCACATGGTCTTGCAATGTCGATTCCAGCTCCGATTGCTGCTGCAATTGGCTCCTCGATAATCTCTACCTCACGGGCACCAGCCTGATATGTGGCATCCTCAACAGCCTTCTTCTCAACCTCTGTAACTCCTGAAGGAACACAAACGCTGATTCTTGGCTTACGGAAGTTTTTCTTGCCAAGGGCTTTCTGGATGAAGTACTTAATCATTTTCTCAGTAACTGTATAGTCTGAAATTACACCCTGACGAAGTGGTCTTACAGCCACAATGTTGCCTGGTGTCCTGCCGAGCATAAGTCTTGCCTCTTCACCAATTGCCTTTATTCTGTTTGTATCTCTGTCAAAAGCAACAACTGAAGGCTCTTTTAATACTACACCTTTTCCCTTTATATATACTAAAATACTTGCTGTACCTAAATCAATTCCGATATCAGATCCTGCCATCATAATTCAAATAGCCCCTTTCATTTTATTTGCATCTATTTAATTTCGTCCTATGCCTCAGGGCATAAGAACTCAGTTAATCATATTTTATATATTCTAATTAATTATATACAAATAATTCCATTTTTCAAACGTTTTTTTCGCTGTGAGGCTATATTTAAGAAAAAATTAATTTATCTTTCCAGATATGGTTTTAAAAACTGGCCTGTATAGGACTCTGGTACCTTACATATTTCCTCTGGTGTGCCTGTAGCAATGACAGTTCCACCGCCGTCTCCACCTTCAGGTCCCATATCAATTATATAATCCGCAGTCTTTATCACATCCAGATTGTGCTCAATTACAACAACTGTATTTCCACCATCTGATAATCTGCGCAAAATCTCGACCAGCTTGTGAACATCTGCAAAGTGAAGTCCCGTTGTCGGCTCATCAAGTACATATATGGTCTTGCCTGTACTCTTTCTGCTAAGCTCTGTGGCAAGCTTGATACGCTGTGCCTCTCCGCCTGAAAGCTCTGTGGATGGCTGACCAAGCTTAATATAAGACAAGCCCACATCATACAGGGTCTGAATCTTATTGTGGATTCTAGGCACATTCTTGAAAAACTCAAGTGCCTCCTCAACAGTCATATCCAGCACATCATATATGCTCTTTCCCTTGTATTTAACCTCAAGAGTCTCTCTGTTGTACCGCTTTCCTCCACACACCTCGCATGGCACATATACATCCGGGAGGAAGTGCATCTCAATCTTTAGTATTCCATCACCACTGCAGGCTTCGCAGCGTCCGCCCTTGACATTAAAGCTGAATCTGCCCTTTTTGTAGCCCCTTGCCTTGGCATCTGCTGTTGCGGCAAAGAGGTCTCTTATCATATCAAATATACCTGTGTAGGTTGCAGGATTTGACCTCGGTGTCCTGCCTATAGGCGACTGGTCTATATCAATAATCTTATCCAGCTGTTCTGTTCCGAGAATATCGTCATGGTCTCCCGGAATAGTCCTTGCCCTGTTCAGCTTCTTTGCCAGATGCTTGTAAAGGATTTCATTTGTAAGAGAGCTCTTTCCAGAGCCTGAAACACCTGTAACACAGGTCATGATTCCAAGTGGGAAATCCACATCTATGTTTTTAAGATTATTCTCCCTGGCACCCTTTACTGTTATGAAGCCTGTAGGCTTTCTCCTCTCCTCTGGTACAGGAATCTTTATTCTGCCACTGAGATAAGCTCCAGTTATGGAATTTTTGCATTTCATAATCTGCTCAGCGGTACCGGATGCAACCACTTCTCCACCATGGGAGCCTGCTTTTGGTCCGATATCCACAATAAAATCCGCAGCCCTCATTGTGTCCTCATCATGCTCCACAACAATAAGAGTATTCCCCAGATTCTTTAAATCCATAAGCGCATTTAAAAGTTTATCATTATCTCTCTGGTGCAGTCCGATACTAGGCTCATCGAGAATGTATGCCACTCCCACGAGACCAGAGCCAATCTGTGTAGCAAGCCTGATTCGCTGTGCCTCTCCACCTGACAGGCTGGCTGTAGCTCTTGATAAGGTAAGATAATCAAGTCCGACTGATTTAAGGAAGCCTACTCTGGCCTTTATCTCCTTTAAAATCTGGTCGCCAATAAAGTGCTGCTGCTGTGTCAGCTCTATAGTCTCAAGGAAATCACACAAGTCCTTTACAGACATGGATGTCATATCATATATATTCTTGTCCCCCACTGTCACAGCCAGTGATGTAGGCTTTAGCCTCTGTCCCTTACAGTCAGGGCAGGGCGTAATCCTCATAAACTGCTCATATTCTGCCTTGGCAGTCTCTGAAAATGTCTCACGGTATCGTCTCTCAACATTTTTCACAAGACCTTCCCACTGCAAATCATATACACCTTCGCCTCGCTGTCCCTTATAGCGCACCTTAAGAAGCCTGCCATCACCGCCACGCAGGAACATTTTCTGCATATCCTTTGGTAAGTCCTTAAATGGTACATCCAAGTCCAGACCATAGCCCTCTGAAAGTGCCCGAAGAGTAGCATAAGTATAGCTCTTTGGGTCTGTACAGGACTGCCATCCCATGACCTGGATAGCTCCCTCTGATATAGACAGGCTCTTGTCCGGTATCATAAGGTCTTCATCAAACTCCATCTTGTAGCCCAGACCAAAACAGGTAGGACAGGCACCAAATGGATTGTTAAACGAAAAGCTTCTAGGCTCTATCTCATCCATGCTTATACCACAGTCAGGGCAGGCAAAATTCTGGGAAAAATTAATTTTCTCCCCATCTATAATATCAACAACCGCATTGCCATCTGTGAGGTCAAAGCAGTTTTCCAGAGAATCTGTGAGACGCTTCTCTATGCCTGGCTTGATTACAAGACGGTCTACAACAATATCAATATTGTGCTTGATATTTTTATCAAGTGGTATCTCCTCTGTAAGCTCGTACATATTGCCATCAACCACAACTCTCACATAGCCGCTCTTCTTTGACTTTTCAAAGAGCTTCTGATGCTCGCCCTTCCTGCCTCTGACAACTGGTGCAAGAAGCTGGATTCTGGTTCTCTCTGGAAGAGTCATGACATAGTCCACCATCTGGTCAATGCTGGTCTTGGTGACAGCACGTCCACACTTAGGACAGTGTGGTATACCGATTCTTGCATAGAGGAGTCTGAAATAATCATATATCTCTGTGACTGTTCCAACTGTAGACCTCGGGTTCCTGTTTGTTGACTTCTGGTCGATTGAAATAGCCGGCGGCAGTCCCTCTATGGAATCGACATTTGGCTTCTCCATCTGACCTAAGAACTGTCTGGCGTATGACGACAGTGACTCCATATAGCGCCTCTGTCCCTCTGCATATATAGTGTCAAATGCAAGGGATGATTTACCCGAGCCTGATAAGCCAGTCAAAACAACAAACTCATCCCTTGGTATGTCAATGCTTACACTCTTTAGATTGTGCTCATTTGCACCTCTTATTTTAATATACTTACGTTCTTTCTTTGCCATTGTAAGTCCTCTTTCTGTATATATTTAACTCTTGCTTATATCCCGCAGATTATTCTTTAACATAATAAGCCTGTCTCTATATTCAGCCGCCGCCTCAAAGTTAAGCTCCGCTGCTGCCTTCTTCATCTTCTTTTCGATGTCGGCAATGGTCTTTTCAAGCTCCTTCTTACTCATTGACTCTGGGTCTACAGTCAGGCTCATCTCCTCTGCCGCAACCTTCTTGGATATGGCAATCAAATCCCTGACAGACTTCTTAATTGTCTGAGGCGTAATGCCGTGGGCTTCGTTGTATTCCTGCTGTATTTTTCTACGGCGCTCAGTCGTCTCTATAGCAGCCTGCATTGAATCAGTCATTTTGTCTGCGTACATTATCACATGACCCTCGCTGTTTCTCGCAGCTCGTCCTATGGTCTGGATAAGTGAAGTCTCAGAACGCAGGAAGCCCTCCTTGTCCGCATCAAGTATGGCAACCAGGGTAATCTCTGGAATATCCAGTCCCTCTCTTAAGAGGTTGATGCCCACAAGTACGTCAAAGACATCCAGACGCAGGTCTCTGATTATCTCAGCACGCTCCAGGGTATCTATATCAGAATGAAGGTATTTAACCCTGATTCCAAGCTCCGCCATGTAGTTGGTCAAATCCTCAGCCATACGCTTGGTGAGTGTGGTTATAAGCACCTTATTGTGGTTAGCCGTCTCTTTGTTAACCTCTGATACCAAATCATCAATCTGTCCCTCCACAGGTCTGACTGATATCTCAGGGTCAAGAAGTCCCGTAGGTCTGATAATCTGCTCAACACGCATGAGCTCATGCTCGCCCTCGTACTTGTTAGGGGTAGCAGATACAAAAAGCATCTGGTCAATCTTTTGCTCAAACTCTTCAAAATTGAGAGGTCTGTTGTCAAGGGCAGATGGCAGTCTGAAGCCATAGTCCACCAGCGTAGTCTTTCTTGAACGGTCTCCCGCATACATACCACCAATCTGTGGCACTGTGATATGTGACTCATCCACGATTATGAGAAAATCATCTTGGAAGAAGTCTATAAGTGTCATAGGCGGCTCCCCTGGCTTGGCAAAATTCAGGTGTCTCGTATAATTCTCGATTCCTGAACAGAATCCAGTCTCACGCATCATCTCTATATCAAAATTAGTTCTCTCAGCAATTCGCTGCGCCTCGATGAGCTTATCCTCGCCCTTAAAATACTTTACGCGGTCTTCCAGCT
>CAVFAM010000012.1:0-3146 GCA_963620375.1 Bacteroidaceae bacterium | reverse complement strand
CAATTATGATTTTTGTTTCTGCATTGGGAATGATACTTTCTGTAGGAGGAATTCTTTTTGAAGAAAAATTATTAGATTATACACAGTTTTCATCTATATTTTTAACAATAACACTATATATAAGCGGTGCAGTATTGGCGATTACATTTATTCATGTGTTTAGTAGAGACAATATGGATATTTCAAAGCAGATGTTAGATGCCCTGGAAGAAAATAGTAACGTATAAATTGCCATCAGAATAGTATTTTAATATTGACATACGTAATAATACGTAATATACTATAATCAGATAAGGAAAGGAGATACTAAAGATGCCAATGACGTCAAAAGAGATGATTGCTCATCTCAAGAAAAACGGTTTCGTAAGTATCAGTCAGAATGGTTCACATATAAAAATGTGTAATCAGGAGACTGGAAAAACTGTAATCGTTCCTTATCACTGCAAAGACCTGAAAAAGGGCATGGAGCAGGCAATATTGAAGCAGGCAGGGCTGAAATAACTGAGTACATAAACAGGAGGTTTCCCATGAACAAATTATTTTATCCGGCAATTTTTCACGTAGCAGAAGAGGGTGGGTTCTGGATTACTTTTCCAGATTTACCAGAATGTATGACACAAGGGGATAATATGCAGGAAGCTTACGAGATGGCTGTAGATGCGTTAGGACTTGCGCTTATCAGTCGTGAACAGGAAGGAGAGGAGATTCCTGCTGCATCAGAATTAAATCAAATTACGCTAAGCAAGGATGAATATTGTGTTGTTATAGAGTTTGATATGCTTGCATATAAGAAGCGCACTAATTCCAGAGCAGTTAAAAAGACTTTAAGTATTCCTGAGTGGCTGAATGAAGAAGCAACAGCCCTTGGAATAAATTTCTCCCAGGTGTTGCAGGAAGCTTTGGTAAAAAAGATTAATGCTACACCATAAATTAAAAATAAATATACTTGTTAATAAAAAGAGAGGCAGATGTCTCTTTTTTTATGTATTTTGTTTGTAATAACGACATTCATGGTTCTTGTTTTTGCTCCTACACTTTGTTTCAAAGCAACTCCACTTAGAATAAATTAACAGATTTGTATTTAAAACAAAGTAAATAAGCAGTATAATTTTATCAATACTATTTTAACGAGAAGGATAAGACAAATGATAGCAAAACTGGAATTGGAGTTATCGTGCAAGGAAGAGTTAGTATACCAGATGTCTTCTTTGTTTCATGGGGCGTTGATGGAATTATTACCTGAAGAATATGCGTATGAATTGCATGCTTCTAAACTGCATCCATATACACAGCATTTAGAATGTAGAGAAAATACCTGGTATTGGATTATAACTGCGCTAAACAGGAAGGCAGTTGAAACAATACTTAAAGAAGCTTTGTGGAATATAGAACAGCTTGAATTGAAAAAGAAACAGCTTGTGGTAAAAATTGTTGGAAAGAACTACAGGGAAATGCAATACAGCAAACTAATAGAACGTTTTTATCATGAGGAACATGGAAATTATCTGAGTATTCACTTTGTATCTCCAACAGCATTTAAACAACGTGGAAAATATATATTTTATCCAGATATTCGCTGCTTTTTTCAAAGCCTGATGAATAAATATGATGCAGCATCTGGTGAGAATGTTATGTTTGATGAAGATGCGTTAGAGCAGATATGTGAAAACGCTGAAATTGTGCGTTATGATTTAAAAAGTGTGAAATTTTCGTTGGAGGGTATCAGAATCCCAGCATTTATTGGAAAAGTTACAATTAAGATTACTGGCACTAAAACAATGGCGGATTTTGCAAACATGCTGGTAGAGTTCGGAACTTATTCTGGAGTTGGAATAAAGACGGCTCTTGGCATGGGGAGTATACGAAAACTGGAAGAGAGGAAATAGAAAATGCTGAACGACCGACAGATAAAGCTTGTTATAGGAAGCCTGTTACATGATATTGGTAAAGTGGTATATCGAAGTGGTGATGGCAGAAATTACAGTGTGTGCGGATATGATTTTCTGAAAAATCAGGCAAAAATTGAGGATGCAGAAATATTGGGATGTATAAAATATCATCATGGCAAATATCTGAACAATGCAGGACTTGAAGATAATAATATAGCTTACATAACATACTATGCAGATAATGTTGCAGCATTTACAGACCGTAGGGAGGCTGTCGGTCAGGAGGATGACTTTGATAAGTCAGTCCCTTTGGATAGTGTTTTCAATATATTAAATGGAAATTGTGGCAAGAGCCATTATGCTATGCAGATATTGAATACTAAGGAAGCAATTAATTATCCTACTGAAGAAAATGTTTCCATGGATGAACACTTTTACAAGACAGTTGTGGATAATATTACAAATAATCTTCTGGGAATAAAGATGGATGAAGAGTATGTAAATTCTCTCCTTTCAGTGCTTGAGGCAAATTTGAGCTACATTCCATCATCCACATCTAAGAGCGAACGGACAGATATATCTTTATTTGACCATATAAAGATTACAGCAGCTGTTGCCTCATGCGTAGAACAGTGGTTGAAAGAACAGGGAGAAAACAACTATAGGGAGATTTTGTTTCAAAATACCAAAACATCATATGACAGAGATATGTTTTTACTGTATTCTATGGATATTTCAGGTATACAGAGCTTCATATATTCAATTAGTGATAAGGGAGCACTGAAAGGTCTCAGGGCGAGGAGCTTTTATCTTGAAATTATGATGGAAAATGTGATAGATGAACTTCTTGAAAAATTATCATTATCCAGAGCAAATCTGATTTATACTGGCGGTGGACATTGCTATATGCTGTTACCAAATACAAGTGAAGTACTGCATACATTGGAAAAATATGAAAGAGATGTAAACCAGTGGCTCTTAGAAAATTTTGATATTTCCCTTTATATCGCATGTGGATATGCTGTGGCAAGTGCTAATAATCTGCGAAATGTTCCAGAGGGGAGCTATTCAGGGCTGTACCAGAATATATCTAAAATGCTCTCAGCAAAGAAGAGCCACAGATATAGTCCAGAGACTATACAGTATCTGAATAATAGAAAACATGATGGAGAGCGTGAATGTAATGTCTGCCGAAGAGTAGCAAAAGTGAACGAAGAAGGGCGATGCTCAATTTGTGAATCCTTGGAGTATATGGGG
>CAVFAM010000011.1:0-11524 GCA_963620375.1 Bacteroidaceae bacterium | reverse complement strand
ATTGAGCTTGAATTAGATGGAAATGTAGTACACAATGTAAAATTCACAGGTGGATGCAACGGTAATCTCAAAGCTATTCCAAAGCTTGTTGAGGGACTTACTGTTGAGCAGGTCGAGGAGAAAATCGGTGGAATCAAATGCGGTTTCAAGAACACTTCCTGCGGTGACCAGCTTGCCAAAGCCTGCCGTGAAGCATACGAGGCTCAGAACAAATAAATATGTATTATGTAGGCGATACTCTCATCTGAGCGTATCGCTTTTCTGTTGTCCAGCATACAGAAAATCTACTGCCAGCAGCACCTCAGACCACAACAGGCTGTATCTGTCTGCCCTCCATCGCAGCCTCAATAGTATCTGGCAAAAGTCCCAGATTTCCAATGAGCGACGCTGGTTTTTTCTTATAATCATCCTGACCGAACGGTACAAAGTAGATATTCTTTGTGTTCATGAGATTTCCTATATTTTTAAAATTCAAGCCCATGGCATCATTTGTGGATATTGATATCACAAGCGGTTTCTGGTTTCTGAGATGTGCCTTTGACGCCATAAGCACCGGCGAGTCTGTTATTCCATTCCAGAGCTTAGCCATGGTATTTCCTGTACACGGAGCTATGACCATGACATCCAGATTTGCCCTGGGACCTATAGGCTCAGCCTCCTGTATCGTCCTGATGCCACGGTTTCCAGTGATTTCCTCTATTGCATCCATAAACTCTTTTGCTCCCCCAAATCTGGTATCCATCCTCTGTACATTATATGAAAACACAGGGACAACTGCTGCCCCAAGCCTTACCAGCTCCTCCACTGCAATTTTAGTCTTCTCAAAGGTACAAAACGAACCGGTTATGCCATATCCTATGGTGTAAGAAGATAAATCCATGCGTCCCCCTCCTTTTGACTAATCTGTGAAGGCGAATTTCTTACTATGCAATCATACAATACCTTTGCACTTGTTCTTGGCGTGTACCTTCCCGGCAGTCCCAGGGCATGTATGAGCTTAATCTGCCTGTTCTCTGCCGCCTGTTTATCACAGCCTCCGTTTCCCGATGCAATATCAATTATCAGACTGTCCTGTGCCAGCTCATCTATGAGGCTTCTGGTCACAACCCTTGCAGGCACTGTATTTACCAGGACTCTGGTGCCATAGGCTTCATCTAATCCATAGGAAAAATCCACTGCATTAAGCCCCATCTCCTTTGCCTCAATGCGTGCCCCCCTGCTTCTTGCAAGCACAGTAACCTTCGCCCCCATTGCATACAGAAGCTCTGCAAGTGCTTTTCCACACCTTCCAAAGCCTGTTATCATGATTTTTTCATCCTTTATCCCATATATGCTGTTACTTATTATCTCACTGACTACTGCCTCCGCTGTGATTCTGGCATTTTCAACAATCACAGTCTCATCCTGCATAAAATCCAGTGTTCTCGGCACATTCCAGTCCTTTGGAAAGACGCCTCCGTATATCCTTGGCTGATACTTGGACAGCTCATACTTCATCTGCTCGTACCCGTTCTGGTTTAATCTGAGTTTGCTAAAGGGCGTAGGCAGTATCACCCTGCCCACCTCTGCCAGATTAATGTCCTCAAGCTTTTCTATCTGTCTCTTTTTTCCACGAAGGAAGTGAGCCAGATATCTTTGTCTGTCATCCGTAACATAGATAATTGTATTATTGCCCATAAAAAATACTCCCTTCCATATATTTTATGAAAGAGAGTATATGTTGCCACTTATTAAAGTCTTGTTTCAACAAAAATATCGTAAATTGCTGAGATAGCTTTTTCAAAGTCATCATTGCTGACACCGATAATGATGTTAAGCTCTGATGAACCCTGGTCAATCATTCTGACGTTGATATTTGCGTGGGCAAGTGCTGAGAAAATTCTGCCTGCTGTACCACGGTTCTGGCGCATGCCTCGTCCTACGACTGCAATAAGCGCAAGGTCTGAATCAAGGTCAATGATGTCTGGGGCTGCAAGACGTCTGATTGAGCTGATTACCTGCTGCTCCTTGCCCTCGAACTCTGCCTGATGTACAAATACAGTCATGGTATCGATTCCTGAAGGCATATGCTCGATTGAGATACCATTCTCCTCAAATGCCTGCAGGCACTTACGGCAGAAGCCTACCTCACTGTTCATTCTATCCTTATCTATGTTTACTGCTACAAAGCCCTTCTTGCCGGCAATACCTGTGATAGTAAAGTCTGGCTTCTGGCAGGTGCTCTCAACAATAAGTGTACCTGGATCCTCTGGTGCATTTGTATTCTTGATATTGATTGGAATACCCGATGTACGCACTGGGAAAATAGCCTCCTCGTGGAGCACTGACGCACCCATGTATGAAAGCTCTCTAAGCTCCCTGTAGGTTACAACCTTGATTGGCTGTGGGTCCTTGATTACTCTTGGGTCTGCCACAAGGCAGCCTGACACGTCTGTCCAGTTCTCATACATGCTGGCTCTGCATGCCTTTGCCACGATAGAGCCCGTTATATCACTTCCGCCTCTTGAGAAGGTCTTTACCTTTCCATCCGGCATTGCTCCGTAAAAGCCCGGAATAACTGCCTTCTCTGTAGTCTCAAGCTTCTTTGAAAGCACTTTATTTGTCTTGTCTGCGTCAAACTCACCCTCTTCATCGAAAAAGATGACTGTTGCAGAATCTATAAATTCATAGCCCAGATAATTTGCCATGATGATTCCATTTAAGTATTCTCCACGGCTTGCCGCATAATCGCTTCCTGCATGTGCCTTGAAGTTCTCTGTGATTGTCTTGAACTCATCATCAAGAGAAAGCTTTAAGTGCAGACCATTGATAATAGAATCATAACGGTCCTTTATTTTCATGAGAGAAATTCTAAAGTCCTTATCCTCCTCTGCAAGAGCATAGCAGGCATACAGCATGTCTGTAACCTTTGTATCCTTAGGGTTTCTCTTTCCCGGCGCACTAGGCACAACATATTTACGAGTTTCATCAGCCCTTATTATTTTTCCAACCTTGGCAAACTGCTCTGCGCTTGCCAGTGAGCTTCCACCAAACTTAACAACCTTTACCATTTTTCTTCCGCTCCTCATTTTTATATACTGATGTATTATACAGCGGAGCCTTGACTTTCGTCAATTTTTTTCAATATATAATATATTCATATCTACTATGCCTTGTTCTCCATCCAGCTCCAGCACTCCATATGATGGCGGATTTCCCCAGCCCGGTGCCCCTATGCTGCCCGGGTTCATGAGAAGCAGTCCGTTGTGCCTGTCATAAAATACCTTGTGGGTATGACCAAACAGGGCTATTGTCACATTCTTCTCATGGGCTGCATACTCAAGAGTCAGATAGTTAGACTTTACATTATATGTGTGTCCGTGGCAGATAAGAATCCTCTGCCCCTCTAGCTCAAGGATTTTCTCAGTCTCCTCCATTGAAAGATCACAGTTGCCAGGGACATGCTCCATGGGTATCTCAGGAAACTCCTCTGCCAGTCCCACAGCGTCTGACCAGCAGTCTCCCAGATGAATTATCATATCTGGGGCAGTTTTCTTTACTGCAAATACCATATTATCTATATTTCCATGCGAATCACTGAGAACCAGTATTTTTTTCATGTGCTCATCCCCGCTTTCTTTACTCTTTCTATTACATGCCAATCCGTGCTTCCGCTCTCTGCGTCTGATATAATTTCGCTGCGCTCATTATATCATCTGATAATTTACATGTCACACATTTTATAAACGACTATCAGAATAGCAAAAAGGCTCCTGTCCTGACACCATCGTCAGGCAAGAGCCTTTTCCCTCTCCTAAAAATATACTATATATACGTCCGGCGCCCCCTATGCCAGACGCTTCCATTGTTTACTGCATTTATAATAAGAATAGAACATGCAGTGCTCAGCCTGCTCACATCTTGCAGGTGCGCTCTCTATGTTGCACTGGCAGTTAACGATTGCATCCGCCTTTCCCTTACAGCTGCCTTTGATCATTACGTCGTCTAAAATCTCGTCTGACATATCCATCTCCCTTTTCATAACTAAGTTTAGTTCGTCAACAAGGGATATTATACAATATATGGTATGCGAAAACCATAAGGCAATTGTCACAAATCACGCCTGTTCTTTTGTCGAATTTTCCACTTGACTTTTCTGTCATTTTCACTTAAGGGTAAACTTCATCTGAACAGGATTATGGTCTGTATTTTTGAACTCTGTATCTATAGTACTAACTTCATCCACCTGTATATTATCTGACACGATAAAGCCATCAATCATGTAGTACTGGAAGCTGTCAGGGTCTGCCCCCTCATATGGTCTGTCCAGTGAACGGCAGGTCGGTGTAGTGTTATCTGTTACAAAGGTCAGATTTTCAAACTCATCCACATCAATCTGTCCCGCCTGCCACATCTCCTCTGACACCAATGGATATGCAGATGTATCTACATTTGAGAAGGACTGGTTAAAGTCTCCTCCTGCAATGACATAATTGCCAGCCTCGGCTTCTGTCTCAAGTATTTCCTTGAGCATTGCTGTCTGGGCAGCCTTGCCCTCGCCTGAATCATAGGCTTCAAGATGGAGGTTTACTATGACAAGCTGCTTGTCGCTGCCCTCAAGTGGTATTCTGTCCACCATGACACATCTTTTCAGGTTGCAGATTCTGATTGGATAGGTAAATGGGCACGGCAGGGAAATCCTTGTAGACTCTGTCACATCAAATTTGCTTAAGGTGTTTATTCCACAGTTTACTTTTCCTATCGTAGGCAGTGGATATGGCACATAAAGCACCTTGTAATTATATGCAAATGTGCTCTCATAGCCTGTAAGGGCTGACATGAGATAATCAGACTCATCTATGTAATGAGACCTCTTTGAATCCGTATCAACCTCCTGAAGCATGACAATATCCGGATTAAGCTCGCTGATACGAGAGCTGATTGCTGCCATATTATCCTCAGTCTGCTCCTTTGTGGCTGTGCTCACATGCTCGCCACCGTCCATAAAAAAGTCAGCATTAGCACCAAGCGCACCATAACCTATATTCCAGGTCAGTATGCTTAGGGAATCCCCAATACTTACTGTCTCACTGCTCTCACCGGTCACTGCCACATCCTCTGTGTCATCCGGCTTGTACTCTGTAACTGTCAAAATACCTATACCAACTACTGCTACAATCACAATGACTGCAACAACTATACCAATATACTTTAATACCTTCTTCATACTATATCTTTCCCCCACTATATAATCTAATTATGCCTGCATACTCAGGTATTTAAAAAAGTAAATACATCATCATAATAGTTATATCTGGTCTCATCCCCGGCATTAAATATCTCATGCTTTGAGTCCTCGTATCTGATGAAGCTTGTATTTGCCGTGTGTTTTACAAAATAATCCTGTGCCTCTGGTCTGACCAGAGAATCATTGCCTGCCTGCAATAAAAGAATCGGCGTCTTAATATCCCCCACATGCTTTCTAATATATGCAGCTGCAGCCATTCCAGCCCTTCCCCAGCTGTACGAGCCGCCATAGGTCTGAAAATGCTTATCACTCTGCCTCAGCGCAAAAACATACTCATATCTGCTCCTTGAGATGGCACTGCTGGTCTCGTATACATTTACATTGTCAAAACCGTGCTGTCCCGGCATGTACCTTTTCTGCCAGTGCAGGACTACAGACAAAAGCATAAGCGCCCTGACAGCAAACATGGAATAGCTTCCGTAGCGCATCTCCATCATAGGCGAGGACAGAACCGCCTTTTCAAATGTATCCGGAAACTGCTCCAGATACATGGCAGCAATAGCCCCTCCCATTGAATGGGCAAAGAGGTAAAGCTTTCCTGTCAGGCTCTGCTTTTTGACAATCTGCTCTATAAAGTCTGCAAAATCATCCACATATTCCTGAAAGTCCTTTACATAGACCATATCAGGATCCTTATCGCACTTGTCAGAGTAACCATGCCCTCTGTGGTCGATAAAAAACACCGAATATCCACTCTTGTACATGTAGTACATAAACTCATGGTATTTGCCCACGAACTCACAGAAGCCATGGGATATGACAACCGCTGCCTTTTCCTCTGGGTTTACCATGTACTCTGTATGTATTCTGCTTCCGTCCCTGCTTGTAAAATATTCCTCTTTGATATTTGCTTTAAGCAGCGGCAGAACCGTCTCTTTCATTTTAGCTGCAAAATCTTCCTCGTTAATAAGACACATATTATTTCACCAAATTACTTATATTTATCTGCTATCTCCAGCGCCCTTTCCGGATAGTTTGTGATGATGGCATTTACCCTCATCTGGCTGGCAAGGGCGAGGTGGTCTGGCTCATTGACTGTCCAGACATTTACATCCAGCCCGTTTGCTGCTGCATCCTGCATATAATTAGGAAACTGTAAGTTGTAAAGTGCCGGATGAAGAGCGTCTGCTCCATGCTTTTTAGCGTAGGCTGCCATGTCGATTGGTCCATCTGCGTACAAAAATCCCACATATGCCTCTGGATTAAGCTCATGGAGCTTCACGCAGGTGTAATGGTTAAAGGAAGAGTAAAGCACCTTATCCTCCATGCCCATCTCTTTTGTCAGCTCTATGACTTTTCTCTCAAGCTCATTGTAGAATACTATTCCAGTCTTAAGCTCTACATTTATTGTGAGTCCTGTAGGCTTTAAAAGCTCATAGACCTCTCTAAGTGTCGGTATATCTGCGTGCTCATACTCTGGGTGAGTCTTGTTGTAGTTATACTTTCTGAGCTCCTCAAGAGTCATATCCTTGACCCAGCCTTTGCCATCGCTGGTTCTGTCGATTAATTCGTCATGGATTACAACCATCTGGTCGTCCTTGGTGAGCTGTACATCAAGCTCCACTCCATCGGCTCCCATCTCCACTGCCTTTTTGAAGGCTTCCAGTGTATTTTCAGGTGCATATCCACTCGCACCTCTGTGTGCCCATACCAGACATCTGTCTTTTTTCTTGAAATTCTCAAAACTCATATCATTAGTCCTCCACATCAAAGGCTTCAAGCCCTTTTTTTGCTTCTATTTTGTTATCGCCATGCTTTACAAAGCACATTGTGACAAATGATGCCACAACAAACACTGCTGCATATGGAAACAGTGTGGCGTAGCTTACCTTTTTAAGTAATGTTCCTGCGACAATAGGTGTGACAATCTGGGCTGTCATGCTGAATGTATAGTAATATCCAGTGAATTTGCCTACTTCGCCGCCCTTGCACATCTCAAGAACCATAGGCAGGCTGTTTACATTTATTGCTGCCCATGAGAGACCTACAAATAAAAATACTACATATAATACAGGGTTAAAGCTGCTGCTCACCACTGTCAATATAAATATGATGACAAATGTGGATGCAAGTCCTACTATACCTGCCATGATTGTTTTTCTTCTTCCTATTTTACTGGCTACCTGACCAACCGGGATATAAGAGAGTACTGCACCTCCGGTTGCCACTGTAAGACACATTGCAGCCTGTCCAAGGCTCATGCCCCACATCCTGTTTGCATATGTAGTAAACCAGGTATCTACTGCATTGTAGCCCATAAACCACAGGGCTATAGAGCAAAGTAAAAACGCAAGACTCCGCTTTACATCCTTTGGAAGCTTTGTCTCTCCATCCTCTGCCTTTTCCTCAAGGTTCTCCTCCGGATGCTTTGCCTCATACTCCTGCATCTCCCTGCCAAGCTTGACCTCATTGACCGTAAACATGATTATAATAAGGGAAATAACCATGATTCCAGCCACAACCATGAAAAGCGGAAGGTAATTCACATGCTCCAGATTTTTTGTCCTGTCAGCAGAGTACATAAGGGATGCAACAATTAAATACACAATGCCTCCCAGGGCTCCCATCAGGTTAATGACTGCATTGCCCTTGCTCCTTAAAGGCTTGGGTGTGACATCCGGCATCAGCGCTACGGCAGGGCTTCTGTAGGTGCCCATGGCTACCAGGAGACAGCCCAGCACACATATGAAAATAACCTCTGTGGATGTCTTTGGATTTGCAAAGAAGCTGTTATCCAAAAATGGAATAAGCAGCATAAGGAATACTGCCGCAACTGTTCCACATAATATGTAGGGCTTTCTCTTGCCCATCCTGCTGGTACACTTGTCAGACAGACCTCCAAATAATGGAAGCAGGAAAAGCGCCAGCACATTATCAGCCGCCATGATGGCACCTGTAATGGTCTCATTCATGTGAAAGGTGTTGGTCAGCATAAGTGGAATTACATTATTATACATCTGCCAGAAGGCGCAGATGGACAAAAATGCAAATCCAATTCGGATAGTTTGCGATGTTTTTAGTTTCATATTTTACCTCCAATACATTATTTACTCTCCGCTAATATTTTACCATTTTTATCTCCCCATGTCACCTTTAAAGTCCTATATCATCTATAAGATTTAAGTTATATTTACCAACTATTTTCATAGCCTTTTCGTAGCTTTCCACATCCTTTACATTCTGCACGCAGTGGGCGTCAAGTCCCAGTATGACCTTGTTGCCAATACGTCCTGGTATCTCCCAGAATTTTTCTGCAGGATAGTGCTTGTTATTACTTATTCCAAGTATGTTTATCTCAACTGGTATATCCATCTCCTTAAGTGCCCTGCAGAGTCTGGTCATCTCCCAGTCATAGACGGAGTCAAGCCCCACAAAGTTGATAAGGTCAGGATGAGCCAGATATTTAAAATATCCTGTCTTCATTCCTTCTATAACAGTGTCAACATACTGGCGTATGCGGGACTCATCCTCTGTGACACTTCCCATGTATGGTCCGGTCTTTTCAGATTCTAAAAAATGCTGTCCCATTATCATGTAGTCACAGCCTAAGTTGTCAAATATATATTTCTGCTCCGGGAAAAACTCAGGCACATACTCTGCCTCAAAGCCCACAAACAGCTGTATATCGTCCTTGTACTCCTCTCCCAGCCTTCTTATTCTGCCCACATATTCCGGAGCCTCATCCATGGTCATTCTGATGCCAGATACAAAGCCATCCTTAAAAGGACATGGCACATGGTCTGAAAAGCCCAGTTTTTCAATCCCCATCTCAATGGCAGCCTCTATATACTCCCTCTCTGTCCCCTCTGCATGATGGCATCTGAAGGTATGTGTGTGATAGTTTGCTTTTAAAAAGTCACGCATTTTGTGTAAATTTCCTTTCTGGTATGTTATTTTAAGCCAGTTTTCCAGACACTTCACCTGTTTTGTCTGTTGTTTTTTGTAAATAAACTGTTTATACTTATATTATAATATTTATTAAAATTTAATCAAATAGGAGGCAATACATATGTTATTCCAAATTGAAAGCATGTGGCAGATACTTGGCTGGGTCCTCGTATTCGCCGGACTTGTTATCATGAATGAAATTGGACGTCGTTCAAAGGCAGGTGGAATTCTTTTATTTGTTATTATTCCAGTTATCCTTACAGTTTATTTCATTCTCGCTCACGTTGGACTCTTCGGAGGAGCTGAAAACCCAACAGTAGCTTACATGGATGGATGGTTCCATTACTTCAAGCTTTATGCAGCAGACATCGGATGTGTCGGCTTCATGATGATTAAGTACAAATGGGGAATCGGAAAAGAGAAATGGTTCGCTTGGTTCCCATGGTTCATCGTTGCAGCTAACATCCTTATCGCAGTTGTTTCTGACTTAGAGTCAGCATTTGCAGCTTACGGAATCACAGGAGATTTCTCAGGTGCTTGGTGGGCTTCAAACGAAGGTGTATTCATCTACGGTGGATGGTGGAACATCTTAAATGCAATCGCTGGTCTTATCAACATCTTCTGTATGACAGGTGTTGTTAACCTTTACACATCAAAGGATAAGAACAAGAGCGATATGCTTTGGCCAGACATGACAGTATGGTTCATCGTTGCTTACGATATCTGGAACTTCGAGTATACATACAACAACTTACCTACACATACATGGTACTGTGGTGTTGCTCTTCTTCTTGCTCCTACATTTGCAAACGCATTATGGAACAAGGGTGCATGGATTCAGAACCGTGCCAACACACTTGCACTCTGGTGTATGTTCGCTCAGGTAGTACCTACATTCCAGATTTCTAAGAAGTTCTCAGTTATGCCTTCAGTATACGGCGGAGCTTCAGCAAACGGAATCAAGGCTTGTGACCTTTATGATGCAGCTATCGAGCTCTTCCAGTCAGGTGCTGGAAAGACAGCTAAGGCTGGCGATGTAATCGCTTCATACGGAATCACAGCTAACCCAACAGCACAGGGTGTTGTAGCATTCCTTGCAGTTGTAGCAAACGTAATCTGTATCGCAGTTATCATCAAGCGTTCTATCGAGATGGGCAAGAACCCATATTCAAACGACGTTTGGGCTGGAACAAAGGATTACGAAGAGGCTATGCAGAGAGCTGAATAATTGTAATCTTACAATTAAATAATTATTCCGAATTAACAGGAAGTCTTCTGGGGACAAAGTCCCCGGAAGGCTTCTTTTTTTGTGTATACTATGGTATAATATGCGGAGCAATGAGACATGCCTGCATGTCAATTATAATCCGGAGGATATTATGTTTACAAAAAAAGAATCATCACATTCTGGTTTAAAGATTATTATCGTAGGATGTGGTAAGGTCGGAAGAAATCTGGCCGAACAGCTTAGCAACGAGGGACATGATATTACCATAGTAGACAAAAAGCCTTCTATGATACAGCAGATGTGCAATATGTATGACGTCCTGGGAATCGAGGGCAATGGCGCCAGCTACACCATCCAGCGGGAAGCAGGAATCGCAAATGCAGATTTGCTGATTGCAGTAACTAATTCAGATGAATTGAACCTGCTGTGCTGCACAATCGCTTCACAGATTGGTAACTGCGCCACTATAGCAAGAGTCCGCACTCCTGAATACAGTCAGGAAATCAGCTACTTAAGAGAAAAACTCGGACTTACAATGGTTATAAATCCTGAGCTTGAGTCAGCCAGAGAGATGGCAAAAATCCTGTACATGCCATCTACTCTTGAAGTAACATCCTTTGCTCACGGTCAGGCTGAACTTATAAAATTTCAAATTCCAGAGGGAAATATGCTCGATAACCTGCCAATATCAGAGCTTGGCAAAACCCTTGCCAGCGATGTGCTGATAGGCGCTGTTGAGAGAGGCGATGAGGTCTTCATCCCTTCTGGTAATTTTGTATTAAAAAGCGGAGACAAGATGTCCTTTGTGGCATCACGAAAGGCTGCGAGAACCTTCTTCTCAAGCCTGGGTCTTAAGACAAAGCATGTTTCAGACACAATGATTATAGGTGGAGGAAGAGCTGCATATTATCTGGCAGACCAGCTTATCAGGGCAGGCATAGAGGTAAAGATAATAGAAAATGACCTCGCCCGCTGCGAGGAGCTTAGCATACTTCTGCCAAAGGCAATTATCATCCATGGAGACGGAACAGACAAAGACCTCTTAAAAGAAGAGGGACTTGAGGAAGCCGCTTCCTTTGTTCCACTCACAGGAATAGACGAGGAAAATATCATGCTCACCC
>CAVFAM010000010.1:0-2060 GCA_963620375.1 Bacteroidaceae bacterium | reverse complement strand
GTAGGATATGGATAATTCTCAATATGTGTGTTTGCCAGAATTTCTACTCCATGGGCACCCATATCGTACAAATCCTCAAAACAATCCTCTAATGTCTTTGTAAGTCCAAATTCTGCTGAATAGCTGTACAAGGCTACTCCACGCTTTGGTCCTTTTCTGTCATACTTATACATTACTTTTCCTCCTGTCTACTGCACATGCTTCTGTCTTAACTGCTCTCGTATATCATCTGCGTCCTTATCACTCATTCTCCAAAGCAGACACGCTGCGGCTGCAAGGAAGAAGAGGATAGCAGGCAGAAGATTTACTGTGAAGTTAATTCCCTTTAAGGCTTCTGCTGTCTGCTGTGCATTTGCCACATATCCAAAGGCACTCATAATAACTACTCCAAAGGCTCCTCCCACTGCATTACCAAACTTTGTTGCAAGACCATATGTAGCATAAGCTGTTCCATCTGTACGGACTCCTGTCTTTAATTCCATGTAATCAACAGAATCTGCCACCATAGAAAGGCTCATTGGAAAACCTACATTGAATAAACCAAAGATAATATCTCCTGCAAGCACCATCTTCATATTGTCAAATGGAGCCATGTACATAATCACAAGTCCAACGCCCTGCAAAATCATAGACCACATAAGCACGTTTCTCTTGCCTATCTTTTTAGCTACCGCTGGTACAAAGAATGAGCCGATTATGCCTCCGATAGAAGGAATTGTCATAATTAAGGCAATCATTGTGAATGAGCCCAGACAATAGATTACATAAAATGCTGTCACTGCAATTCTTCCCATAAAGGCTGTCATCTGAAGAGCCATGACAAGTGTGATAATCATTAAATACTTATTTTTTACAAGGTTCTCAATTGTCTCCTTGAAGGAGAATGGCTTTACCTCATTTGTTGGCTGTACCACTTCCTTTGAAGTAAAGAAAACTATTAAGAACATAGGGATGGCAATTATTGCATAGACAAGTGCTACCATCATATATCCGTGTCCATTTGCTACCTCTGCCCCTGCTCCTGAAAACTTAAGGGCAAGTCCTGCTGATGCACCATTTACAATAACCATACCAAGGTTCATGCCGATGTTTCTTGATGTGTTGAGTATGTTTCTCTTGTTGGCATCCTCTGTCATTACTCCTGCAAGTGCTCCATAAGGAATATTTACAAGTGTATACAACATTCCTGCGATTATATAGATAACTGCTGCCCAGATTACCCCCGCTGCTGACTGGCCGCCAAATGGGTTTGTAAATGTCAGCACACTGAAAATTGCAAGGAATGGTGTACCAAATGCAATATAAGGACGGAATCTTCCGAACTTAGACCTGGTTCTCTCTGCTATTGCTCCCATCATAGGGTCATTGATTGCATCCCATATACGGGCAATCATCATGATGACTGAGACCGCAATCGGTGCCAGTCCAACTATGTCTGTATAGTAAATTGTCAGATATGAACCTACATATGTCCATACAAACTGCGATGCCAGATCCCCAAATCCGTAGCATATAGCAGCTGCTTTTGTGGCTTTTTGCTTTTTCTCCATTACTTAATACCTCGTTCCTGTATATAATATTTTGATTGTCGCATCAAATTAACCGGCCTGTTAATTTCTATACATATCTTATCAAAAGCCTATATGTTTTTCTCCGCATATTTTTTACATAATCATGCAATCTTTTCAAAGAATGACGCAAAAAAGAAGCTGGTGCAACAAATCACTTCCATCTGTTGCATCAGCCCTGTGTTTTTGTGTCTTATTTCCTATTTTCTGCAAAATATATGGATAAGGCTTATCTCATGTGGCTCAAGGGTCACCTTAAGCTCCAGCGAATTATCCCCGTTTATGACCTTCTTCCTGCTCTGCGACAGGGTTGGGAAGCTGATACCCTGCAAATATTTCACATCCTGCCTGGTCAGTCTTATATCATACTGGAACTTGCCCCACTCATTCAAAATGCTGCCATTCTGCCTGTTTAGGGTTCTCTTCTTGATATAATACTCTCCTGCTTCACCCAGATTTTTGATATGAAACTCTATATGGGCTGGTCTCTCA
>CAVFAM010000009.1:0-4961 GCA_963620375.1 Bacteroidaceae bacterium | reverse complement strand
CGCAGACAAACCACTCAAGGCTCCCACAATTAGTCCCTGTATCGGGCAGGTAAGCGTGTAGGCTGCGAGATTGTCCGTACCCAGATGACCATATACCGCAGACTCCACATTCTGTCCCAGACTCCATAGAAATTCGCTGATAAGGATTGGCATAATCATTATAAAATAATCTTTGACTGTAATCTTTTGAAAGTGCATTGACATTACCGGTCTGTCTCCATCTTTTCTGATACAGATAAGGAAGCCGATAAAGATAAGCAGCAGATTAAATATCTGGGAAATAAGGGTTGCTGTTGCGGCTCCTTTTATTCCCATAGGTGCCAATCCGAGTTTGCCAAATATCAGCACATAGTTAAGCCCTGTATTTACAGCTACCGCTCCAAAGCTTGCCAAAAACGGTATCGTCGCATGCTCTTTGCAGCGCAGCCATGCTGATAAAACCATGCTCACAGCCATCGGTATATACGAAAATGCTACAATTCTGAAATACACAGCTCCCGATTTTATAATACTCATGTCATTAGTATACAAGCCAATAATCTGGGTCGGAAAAAATCCTGATGAAAACAAAAATACACAAGAAATCAAAATTCCCACCACAAGACTTACCCAGAAGCTGCTCCACGCCTCGTTATCATCCTTTGCCCCTATAAACTGCGCAATTAATATTCCTGCAACCGTGCTTACCGCACCAATCACCACTGAAAAAATCAAAGAATAGTTGCCACATAAGCCAACAGCGGATATGTTTGTCTCGCCTAACTGTCCAATCATTATCTGGTCGATGATGGAAAATGACGCCTGCAGCATACTTTGCAGAGTGACAGGTATTGCTATTTTACATAATGATTTCATAAACTCTGACATGATATTTTCCCCTTACTTTTCCTTTTATTTTCTATAACACAATACAGAAAGCCTTCCATTGCCAGCTTTTCTGCATACTATGGTATAGTAAAAAAAGAGACTGCATTTTGTAGTCTCTTTTAACCTCTCTTTTTCAGTACACAGCCTCTTCCAAGACCTCAAAATAATTCTCAAATGTCTTCCTGCAACAATAAGGATTCTCAATCTCCACCCCATCCGTCACAAGCCCTGGTATAGAAAAAGCCATGGCAACTCTATGATCCTCATATGTCTCAATCATAGCCGCTTTTGTCTGCCCCGGCACAATGTCAACTCCATCCTCATTTTCGTTGACATTTATTCCAAGCCCTGTCAGATTGTGGCATATGGCATTTATCCTGTCACATTCCTGATACCTGATATGGGATATGCCTCTTATCTCCACCTTATCCGAGGCAAAGGGTGCGATTGCAGCAAGTGTAAGTGCCTGGTCAGAAAAAGCAGACAAATCAAATCTGCCTCCCTTTTGCACGCCATCCTTCGGTGGATTTACAATGATTCCCTTATCATCATCTATGCACTCACAGCCCATCTGCGACAGTACATCAAGAAAGGCTATATCTCCCTGCAGACAGCCATCCCTTTTTACTCCCAGCACCTGTGATGACACTCCTAGCACCGGACTCATGGCATAGAAATAACAGGCTGCTGACAAATCAGGCTCTATGTCATAGTCTATAGCACTGTATGCAGAGCCAGCCTTTATTTCAAAGCCGAGAGGATTTTCCCGCCTCACCACTTTGACTCCAAACTGCTCCATCATCTTAACTGTCATATCTACATATGCCATTCCATGATTGCCAGTGACATTTACTGTAAAGTCCTTGTTTAAAATAACCGCTGAGATAAGAAAAGCGCTTAAGAATTGGCTGCTCTTATCTACATCTACTGTCACCTGATTGCAGCTCACGCCCCTATTATAGATGGTAAAAGGAAAATGATAGTCCTCTTCCTCATATTCTATACAGGCTCCTAGCTCCTCAAGTGCCACCAGAAGCTCCTTCATTGGGCGCTTTTTCATCTGGTCAGATGACACCATCCTGTATCTTCCATCTGAGAGTCCCAGAAAAGCTGTCAGAAATCTGGCTGCAGTTCCTGCACTGCCAACATCTACTGTTGCTTCCCTGTTTGGTATGACTCCGCCTGTACCCTCTATTGTAACATTCTTTGTTTTCTCATCTACATCCACACAAAAACCAAGGCTTATCAGCGCATCCAGAAAATGTCTCGAATCGTCACTAAAAAGAACCCCTTTTAATGTACACTTTCCAGAGGAAAGTGCAGCAATTAAAAGGGCTCTGTTTGTAATACTCTTTGAACCAGGTACACTGGCTGTGATGTTGTGTGGATTATCTACTTTTTTAATCCTATAAATCATTAAATATCTGATAGATATCAATCTTCAGAGCATCAGTATCTGTCATGCCGATAAAGCTGGCTCCGTAGTGATATCCTCCCTCCGCATCTACTCGACGTACAATCTCAACGACTGCATCTACAATCTCTTTTGTCCAGATTTGAATCTTAGTATCATAATATGTACCAACTTCAAGCTTTTGTTTTGAGCTAAAGCCCACCCCGCTTCTGGAAATATCAGTCACATCAACATGAACATACTTAAGTGTTGTAACTCCGTCCTCGTCAAGGCGCTCAAGCTGTACTGACACATCAAGATCCAGTCTCTTATGCTTTCTTTTTTCTTCCATCTTTAAAACTCCCTTAATACATATAAATAACTACCAATATTATCTTATTATAAACAGTTAGCATTTACAAGTATTAATTATTTCATCAAATCATCAGT
The DNA here is from genome assembly GCA_963620375.1 of Bacteroidaceae bacterium. Lineage (GTDB taxonomy): Bacteria > Bacillota > Clostridia > Lachnospirales > Lachnospiraceae > Roseburia. The sequence goes on along the minus strand of CAVFAM010000009.1, from coordinate 2,251 downwards.
GATAAACATAGCATCACCAAAGCTGAAAAATCTGTATTTTTCCTTTACAGCCTCTTCATAGGCTGCAAGCACATGCTCTCTTCCTGCAAGTGCAGACACCAGCATTACCAGTGTAGACTGTGGTAAATGGAAATTGGTAATCAGACAATCTATCACTTTAAATTTATAGCCCGGATAGATAAATATCTCTGTCCATCCGCTGCATTCCTTAAGCCTTCCGTTTTCATCTGCCGCAGACTCAAGGGTTCTGGTGCTTGTAGTTCCTACAGAGATTACCCTGCCGCCTCTGTCCTTTGTGGCATTAATCTTTGCAGCTGCCTCAGCACTCACCATGTAAAACTCAGAGTGCATATGGTGGTCTAAGACATTTTCAACCTTTACTGGCCTAAAGGTGCCAAGTCCCACATGCAGGGTTACTTCTGCTATATCTACCCCCTTTGCTTTTACCTCCTCAAGCAGCTCCTTTGTAAAATGAAGTCCTGCTGTCGGTGCTGCGGCTGAACCATCATATTTTGCATACACAGTCTGGTATCTGTTTTTGTCCTTTAATGTATGAGTGATATATGGTGGCAGAGGCATCTGTCCCAGCTGGTCTAAGATTTCCTCAAATATGCCGTCATAGCTGAACTGTATGAGTCTGTTTCCATCCTCAACTACGTCTATTACCTCACCCACTAACAGTCCATCACCGAATATAATCTTTGTACCCGGCTTTGCCTTTTTGCCCGGCTTTACAAGAGTCTCCCAGATGTCGTTTTCCTTTCTCTTAAGAAGTAAAATCTCTATCTTTGCAAGAGTTCCCTCCTTGACACCGAATAATCTGGCAGGGATAACCTTTGTGTTATTTAAAACCAGACAATCCCCCGGCTTTAAATAATCCAATATATCCTTAAATATCTTATGCTGTAATTCTCCAGTTTTTTTATCCAGAACCATAAGTCTTGAACTGGATCTGTCCTCCAGAGGATCCTGCGCTATGAGTTCCTCTGGAAGATAATAATCAAAATCTTTTACATCCATTTGTTATACCTTTTCTAATCTATGCTCTTAAAGATGCTCCAAGCTTCTCATTTAAGTTTGCAAGAATGTTCTTTACAAAGCCCTCAACCATCTTGGCTGTGAGCTCCTCGTCTCTTGGAGTGAATACTACAGAGAATGCCATACTCTTCTTGTCTGGTGGAAGCTGCACGCCCTCGTACACGTCAAAAAGCTTAATGTCTGTCACATAATCACATGACTCAGCGATTACATTTTCGATTGATTCACAGGTAACTTCCTTGTCTACTACAAATGCGAAATCTCTCTTTTCCTCAAGGAATTTTGAGATAGGAGTAAATCTCTTCTCTTTGTCATACCACTGTGTGAGTGACTCTAAATCAATCTCCATGATGTAGGCTGCTGTTCTAAGGTCAAGCTCGTCTGCTATCTCGTATTTTACTTTTCCAAGATATCCTACCTCTTTGCCCTCACAGACAATTGTTGCTGTCTGGTATGGGTGAAGGAAGGTCTTGCTGTCTGCCCTGTAGCTGAACTTGATATTTAAGGCATCTGCTACTACCTCTGCCATTCCCTTAAGCGAGAAGAAGCTCTCATTATCACCAAATGCACCTACGCATAAGGTCTTTCTCTCATCTGGATACTCCTTGAGTGGAAGCTCCTTTGGAATAAATACATTTCCAAGCTCAAATATTCTGCCCTCAAGAATACCCTTCTTCTGGTTTCTTGAAATAGCATAGAGCATCTCAGATGCAAGTGTTGTTCTCATCAATGACAAATCTACATTTATTGGATTGATAAGTGAAATTGCGTGTCTCTCCTTGGCATCCTCTGGCAGTTTAAGCAAATCCAAATCTGCTGGTGAGAAGAATGAGTAATGTATTCCCTCATATGCTCCGGCTGCACAAAGTACTTCTTTAATCTTTGCCTCTGTCTTCTGGCGGTTGTTGTGTCCTCCCAATGTAACCTGGGCTGTTGGCATAAATGTAGGAATAACGTGGTCATATCCATACATTCTGATAACCTCCTCAGCCACATCCTGGTATCCGTCCATATCCTCACGATATGCAGGAACCTTGAGTGTAAGCTCATCACCATTGATTTCTGGTGCAAAATTGAGGTTTGTTAAAATTCTGACAATATCCTCATCAGGCACCTTGATGCCGAGCACACCATTTACACGGTTGATGCTGACCTTCATCTCTCTTGGCTCGATTGAGTTACCTACAGAAGCCTCAACGTGGGTAGCTGATAC
>CAVFAM010000008.1:0-3078 GCA_963620375.1 Bacteroidaceae bacterium | reverse complement strand
TATCGGTGGTCTGGATGCAGCAGCTGAGACTACACTCAATCTTCCAAAGATACCAGGTGGCAAGAAGCTCATCTATACCCACCTGAGCATGCCTCTTACAGCCCTGACAGATTTCAGGGAAAAAGGCAAAGAGGATGCCAGATTTAATGACTTGGCAGACATAGTAGACAGAAACAACGGTCTCTGGAATCCGGAGGCAGAGGAGTATCTGCTTGCTAATTTTATAAAAGAATAATTTAGTCAGTATGTTTCCTTCTGCGGGGGACGGACTGACGCAGGAGGAAACAATTGGATACAATGGAAGAAAGAAGAAATGCAATCGTAAGCTTCGTTAATGAAAAGGGCAACGTTACATTTTCCCAGCTCAAGGTGGCTTTTCCAGATGTTTCGGAGATGACACTCAGGACGGATTTGAAGTCACTTGATGCGGAAAACCGGATTGTGAGGGTACACGGCGGTGCAAAGTCTGTAGAGATAGTATTGGGGACAGACGATTTGCTGGGACGCAGGTCTGTAAGAAATGTGGAGGCAAAGCAGGAAATCGTCAGAAAGGCACTTAAGTATATCAGACCAAACACTACTGTATTTTTAGATTCGGGCAGCACGACTACAATGCTTGCAGAGAACTGGCCAGACCAGCCTAACTTTATTTTTACAAACAGCCTGACCTGTGCCATGGCATTATCAAAGCTTAAGAATCCAAAGGTTTTTATGCCAAGCGGTGAGCTGAATGAGTACAGCTTAAGCCTGTGTGGTCTGGAAACACTGGAGAGTCTAAAAAAAATAAGCTTTGACACTGTCTTTGTAGGGATAACCAGCTATGACACCATAAATGGCTTATCCTGTGGGGTTCTGGCAGAGACACAGATGAAGAGAATGCTTCTCGAGCAGCAGGCAGAGAGGATAGTCCTGCTTGATACATCTAAGGTTGGCAAGAAGAGCACCTTTAAAATAGGTGGGCTTGAAAACGTGGATGTGGTTATTACAGAAAATCCGGAAAACGATATTTTGAAACAGGATTGCATGGATTCAGAGACAGAATTAGTGTAGAGATTCAGTCCGCTCACTTTTAGGAGAAGGAGCAAAAATATGAAATCAAAGGTTCAAAAGTTCGGTAAATTTTTATCGTCAATGGTAATGCCTAATATTGGGGCGTTTATAGCATGGGGATTTATTACAGCATTATTTATTGCAGATGGCTGGCTGCCAAATGAGGGACTGGCATCCATCCAGCCATATATGCTTACATATTTATTACCTGTACTCATTGCCTACTCTGGCGGCAAGCTTGTGGGCGGTGCCCGTGGAGGTGTCATGGGTGCAATCGCTGTCATGGGCTGTATAGCCGGTGTCGGCGGAACAGATGGTCAGCCAATGCTTATGGGTGCCATGGTTATGGGACCATTTGCTGGCTGGGTAATTAAGATATTTGATAAGAAAATGGAAAATCATATGCCAGCTGGCTTTGAGATGCTTATCAACAACTTCTCAGTTGGTATATTTGGAATGATTATTGCAATCATAGGCTACTGGATTATAGGACCTGTCATGACAGGTATCCTCTCAGTCTTATCTGCTGGCGTAGATATACTGGTAAGCCACAGCCTGCTGCCACTTTCAGCTATTTTTATAGAGCCTGCCAAGGTATTATTCCTGAATAACGCTATCAACCATGGTATTTTTACACCAATCGGAGCAGAGCAGGCAGCCACAACTGGCAGTTCAATCATGTATATGCTGGAGGCTAACCCTGGCCCTGGACTTGGAGTACTTCTTGCATACTGGATTTTTGCAAAGGATAAGACAACAAAGCAGTCAGCACCTGGAGCAATTATTATCCATTTCTTTGGTGGAATTCATGAGATTTACTTCCCATACATACTTATGAATCCATTAGTAATAATTGCACCGATTGTAGGAAATATCTGCGCAATAACATTTTTCTCAATCACAGGCTGTGGACTTAAGGCACCAGCCTCACCAGGTTCCATCATTGCATTCCTTGCAATGGCACCAAAGGATAAGGTACTTCTTATAATAGCAGGAGTTGCAATCGCAACAGTAGTATCCTTCCTTATCGCTTCGCCTATTATCAAGCTTGCAGGCGGCAAGGGAGAGAGCCTTGAGGCAGCAAAGGATTCTGTAAACCAGATGAAGGCTGAGTCTAAGGGCATGGCTGTAGCAGCTGACGATATAGCAGCAATCGCTTCTGATGATGTGAGAAAGATTATCTTTGCCTGCGATGCAGGAATGGGTTCATCAGCAATGGGAGCTACAAAGTTTAAGAACAGAATAAAGGCGTTAAGACCTGATATTGCAATAAGCAATACATCAGTAGACGAGATTCCTGCTGACACAGATATAGCAGTGGTTCAGGTTACACTGGTAGCCCGTGCCAGAAAGTCAGCACCGAATGCAAGAATTGTGACAATCGAAAACTTCCTGTCAGACCCTGCACTTGATACCCTGTTTGACCAGCTTACAAAGGCAGATGACAAGCCACAGATTATAAATGCGGCAGGCATAAAGCTCAATCAGGCTCCTGTATCAAAGGAGGAGGCTATAAGGGCAGCAGGACAGCTTTTAGTAGCACAGGGCTGTGTAGATAACGCATATGTAGACGCAATGGTTGAGCGTGAAAACAGAGTTTCCACATATATGGGAATGGGAATCGCAATCCCACATGGTACATCAGAGGCAAAGGGTACAGTAAAGAAAACAGGAATTGTCCTGCTTCAGTATCCGGAGGGTGTAGATTTTGGCAAAGAAAAAGCACAGCTTGTCATAGGAATAGCTGGTATCGGTGACGAGCATCTGCAGCTGCTTTCAAATATCTGCAACATACTTGAGGACGAGGCTGTACTTGAGCAGATGAAGACAACAGATGATGTACAGTGGATTTTAGACAAATTATCATAAGTTAGCTAGGATATAAGTATTTCTTCTATCCTTCTAAAATAAATTTTTTGGGGCACAATAGTTGTGCCCCTTGCTTCTTTGTGGTAGAATAATAAAAGTTTCTGGCATATGCCAAATTGTATCTTCAAAAATACAATCCCTACCTTGACACTAGGAATA
>CAVFAM010000007.1:0-5638 GCA_963620375.1 Bacteroidaceae bacterium | reverse complement strand
CATATCCTCCTCGATTGCAAACAGGATATCGCTTCTATCCTTCTCACTGATAAATGGCAGGTTCAGATGAATGCCCGGCACATTTATTCCCTTATGGTTTGACACTGGTCCACCATTTATTACCTTTAAGATAATATCATTTCCAGCGATTTCCACAACCTCTGTGTCGATAAGTCCATCGTCAATCAGGATATGGGTGCCTGGCTTGACATCCTTTACCAGATCCTTGTATGTGATGCTGACCCTCTCATCATTTCCCATGCAGTCATCTGCTGTAAGTATAAACTTCTGTCCTGCCTTAAGCTCTATTTTATCATTTTCAAAATCACAGATTCGTATTTCAGGTCCCTTTGTATCAAGGAGTGATGCAACTGGCTTGCCGTATCTCTCTCTTAAGACTCTTAACTTCTGTAATCTTCCTCTCTGTTCGTCATGGTCGCCATGTGAGAAATTAAATCTGGCAACATTCATTCCTTCCTGTACTAATCGTTCCATTACATTACCAACCTCAACGGCTGGTCCCATTGTACAAATAATCTTCGTTTTTCTCATTTATTTTCCTCTCTATTCTTATTCAAGCAAGAATGAATTATACGATTAAATGCAACTAAAATCAATGCGTTTTCATATTTATTTATACATTATTTTGTAGATTCTTTCAATACAACCTCGTAAGGCAAAAGTACTTTATCAGGTACATCCTCTCCATCCACCTGACTGAGCAGATTTTTGCAGGCAGTCATGCCTAACTCCTTTGCGTCAAAGGTCAGCGATGTTATGCTTGGAATATTGTTTTCAAGCACCGAGCTGTTATAAAATGACGCAATTCTCACATCATGGGGTATCTTCACATGGTCCTGTCTGAGCTTTCTCAAAACCTGTGAACAAATCGCATCATCCATACATAGTATACATTCTGCCTCCTGTGATAACGCATCATCCACTGCTTTTTCTATAAAAGACTTGCTCTCCAGATTCATAAACAGGCTGCCCGGCTCAAGCTTCACGCCAAACTGCTCATAGGCATCCCTGACACCTCTTAGTCTGGTCTGGTTTACCACAAAGCTCTCATTGCCGCCAAGTATGGCTATATTTTTAAATCCACGCATCAATATAATAGAAGTAAGCTCCTTACAGGCAGTTTCATGGTCATGGTCTATCTGCTTTACCTTCTTGTATTCCGAGCTTCCTGCCGCCACAAATGGTATATCCTTCTCTATTAAAAATTCCACCTGTGGGTCATTGACAAATGTACGAAGCAGAATAACCCCATCCACCTTACGGTTCATAATTATTCTTTTAAGGCTTGTGACATCATCCCCCTGACTGATGCAGAGTAAAATGTCATATTCCATCATCCCGGCAATTTCCTGTATTCCCATAATCGCTTCCTGGAAGAAAGGCAGGTCTACAAGGGCATAATCACCTGGCATAACAACACAGATATTGAAGGTCTTTGACTGGGCAAGGGATTTTGCAATTACATTTGGCTTGTAATCATGCTCATCTATATATGCCAGCACCCTCTGTCTGGTCGCTTCTCCTATTCTGCCTTTGCCAGATATAGCCCTGCTTACTGTAGTCTTTGACACACCAAGGGCTTCTGCAACGTCTGATATTGTTATATTCTTATTATTACCCATTTTTCATCCTCTTTTCACTTTCCCCACGCAACTTAGTTGCGCAACTCCTATTTTCGGTATTATGACTAGAAATGTCAATACATTTTTGAGTTTTTCATGTTAAATGATTAAAAATGCCTTATATATGAAATTGTAAAGCCCCTTTCACAATGTTATAATCAATATACATATACTTTTAGTTTATGTTCATGATGCGCAATCCACTTATGTTGCGCATGTCACAGGTATACATAAATCAATAATTAACCGGAGGAGAATATGAAAACAGATAAATTACTGTATGGTGCAGCCTACTATGATGAATACATGCCATATGACCGCATTGAGACAGACTTTCAGATGATGAAGGACGCTGGAATGAACGTCATAAGAATTGCAGAGTCTACATGGAGCACCTGGGAGCCACATGAGGGTCAGTTTGATTTTACCCATCTCACACGCATGCTTGACTGTGCCACAAAATACGGACTGGATGTGATAATAGGAACACCAACATATGCTATTCCATCATGGCTTGCAAACAAGGCAGATGACATACTTGCCCTGACACATGATGGTCCATCAATTTACGGACACCGTCAGAATATGGATATAACAAATCCCATATATCTTGAGCACGCTAAGATACTTATAGAAAAGCTTATGGAACAGGTGACAAAATACGACTGCGTCATAGGCTATCAGCTCGATAACGAGACAAAATCCTATGACACCTGTGGTCCAAGAGCGCAGGCTATGTTTGTCGAGAGGCTCAAAAAGCAATATCCTGACATAAACGAATTTAACCACGAGTTCGGACTTGATTACTGGAGCAACAGGATAAATGCCTGGGAGGATTTTCCTGACGTAAGAGGCACCATAAACCAGAGCCTTCACGCTGAATACCGCAAGTTCCAGAGAGATCTGGTAACAGAATTTCTGGCATGGCAGGCTGATATTGTAGACAAATACCGCCGCAAAGACCAGTTCATCACTCAGAACTTTGACTATGAATGGCATGACTATTCTTTTGGTTTACAGCCAGAAGTCAACCAATATGAGGCAGCAAAATGTATGGACGTGGCAGGCTGTGATATATACCACCCATCCAACGATTTATTGACAGGCAGAGAAATAACAGCCTGTGGCAATATTGCAAGAGGATTAAAGAACGCCAATTATCTGGTGCTTGAAACAGAGGCACAGGGAAATATCGAATGGCTGTCATACCCTGGTCAGCTGAGACTTCAGGCATACAGCCACATTGCAAACGGTGCAAACATGGTAGAATACTGGCACTGGCACTCAATCCACAACGCAATCGAAAGCTACTGGAAGGGTGTGCTGTCCCATGATTTGGCTCCAAACAGAACCTACAGGGAGTGCTCTGTCGTGGGCAATGAGTGGAAACGAATCGGAAGCAAGCTTGTAAACTTAAAGAAGAAAAACCGTGTAGCTGTGATAGCAAGCAATGAAGCGCTGACAGGACTTGTGGAATTTCCAATGGAAAGTAAGACAGCAGATGGCTACAACACTGTCCTCAGATGGCTTAGTGATGCCCTCTACATGATGAACATAGAATATGACATAATATCATCCCATGCAGATAATTTTTCAGACTATGATTACCTGTTTGTGCCAGCGCTCTACAGTGCAAGCGAGGAGGAGCTAAAGGCATTAGACCAGTATGCGCTGAATGGTGGAAATCTGCTTGTGACCTTTAAGAGTGGCTTTTCAGATGAGCACCTGAAAATATACCATGACACCCAGCCACATATTTTAAGCAAGGCTCTTGGTATAAGATATGACCAGTTCACTTACCCGTCAAATGTAAAGGTAAGCTATAATAACGTATCAAGTGATGTTGCTGAATGGATGGAGCTTGTGACCTGCGACACCGCAGAGACTCTCTGTCATTATGACCACAAGGTATGGAACACATACTCAGCCGTCACCTTAAACCACTACGGAAGCGGACGGGCAATGTATCTGGCTGCAATGTTTGGAGAAAACACCTTAATAGAAATCCTAAAAGACTTCTTCAAGGAAGACCCAGCCCTCACCAGCAATGAATTCGGAGCAAAATACCCGGTAGTAATCAAACGAGGCATAAACGACTATGGCAGGGAAATCGTATACCTCCTAAACTACTCCGACAAGGATCAGTCAATCGTAAACCACAAGGCAGAATGTACAGAGCTGATAAGCGACTGCCCAATCCATGAGGGAGGCACCATAACTCTTGCCCCATGGGATGTCGCCATATTAGAGTTCTAAATACCATCAGATAGCCTCCCATAACATACTTAGTAATAGGTACAATTATTTTGCCGCAACTAACGAAGTACAGTTGCGGCATTTTAATGCAAAAGCATGCAAGAAAACCTGCCAATAACAAGTTTGGTTGATGGCAGGTTTCCTGTATTTACACAACGTAAGAAAACCGCAATATATGTTTGTGAAGGACAAATTTGCAACTGTTCCAAGGCTCACTACCTAATTGGCTCGTTCTTCTCAGCCAACTATCCGAGGGATGTCCTTGGAACTGACTTGCAAATTTTCCTGAATAAACATATATTGCGGTTTTCGTATTATTTTGAAGATATCCCCCAGCCCCTCTACTGTGCTGGTACTTCTTCCTGTGCAGGCGCCATGCTTGCTATAATCGCAGCATAAGCAGCCTCTGAATCAGCAAGTACCTGATACTTTGTCACATAGCTCTTCTGGCTGTCAGAAAGCGCATCATAGGCAGCCCTTGCTGCTGCTATCGCATCACCCGAAGCCTCTGTAACTGCTCCAATTGCTGAGATTGCACTGTCGACAGCAGCTGCTGCATCCTGGTCTACACCCTTTTGAGATTCTGTTCCGGCAAGCTCATATACAAATACCGGAAATCCCGCTGAAACATTGTCAAATATTGTCTGTGCCACTGAATAAGGCAGGTTGACACATCCATGGGAACCATTTCTCTTATAAATGCTTCCACCAAATGTGCTTCTCCATGTTGCATCATGCATACCTTCATTTCCGTTAAATGGCATCCAGAAAGACACTGGTGTAGCATAGTTCTGACCCTTTAAGGTCGCATTTCTCTCTGTGTATGTCACCCCAAATACTCCTGTATGTGTGGCATTTCCCTTTGAAGGATTTCCTGATACAAAATCAGACTCAATAACAAGGCTTCCATTCTTGTACAGGAACAGGTGCTGGGCGGTAAGATTAATCTCCACATATGAGTTTCCATAATCATTTCCAGTATGGCTTGCAGCTGTATACTGGTAATTTAAATCTCTGGTGGTTTTCTCTCCACTCTTAATATCATCTATTATAGCTGCTTCCTCAGCCTCTGCATCTATCTTCCATCCATAATGGCAGTTGCTCATTGTGATGGTTGTACCGTAAGATGTGGCAAGCTCTTTTGACTTACCATATGTATTATACTTTGACTCAAGTCCGTCTACATACTCTGCGACCTTTTCCTCATCAACCTCAACCTTACCGCTGTCATTGACGCTTAACCAGTCTGCAAAGGTGTTGATATCCAGTGTTTCCTTCTCTGAGCCAATCTCATAATCAATTTCTGAGCCTGCATATTTATTCATTGTGTCGATGGCAGCCAAGAGCTTCTCATCATCATTTGAAACCTCTGGCTCCAGGTAGCCCTGTCCCTCTGTAATCTGGAAAGAGTCTGAAAGTCCGTAAAGCGCTGTCTCTATATTTTCCTTGAGCACTGGCTTGTCGATTGCAGTTCCAGGTACAGACTCCACAAGTGTATAGCCATTGTCCTTATCATATTCTGATACAGTGGCATCCACAGGCATAACCTGTTTTGCATCATCCATAAATGAAAAATCATCTAAAACTGTATCGAGCTTATCCTCATCAAAGGTTACGATTGCTTCACTTGTATTTTTGTCTGGATTAAAAAGCTTTGCCGGCCATGCAAAACCATTCTGCTTTGAAATCATCTTGGCAATAGTATCATCCCACTGAAGGGTCATATCAATGTCTGAGCC
>CAVFAM010000006.1:0-5287 GCA_963620375.1 Bacteroidaceae bacterium | reverse complement strand
CGGTATTACAGGAGATTATCTCAGGTAAGGAGGCTGGTTGTGACATCAGCAGAACTGATATGGAGAAACGCCAAAACAAATATTTAAGGGAAAGGTGGTGAAAGGCATGAACGAAAAGTTTTTAGAAGTAGGTGATGTGATGCAGCTTCTTGGAATTTCAAGATCAGCAGCATACAAGCTTATGAGACAGATTAACAGTGAACTAGAAAAGAAAGGTTACATTGTAATTCGTGGAAAAGTAAGCAGAAAATATTTTGAAGAACGCATTTATGGTATGAGTGATGCAGTATGAGCAACAGGTAAGAAGATTGAGACAGAAGCAGTTGCAAAACTATAGGGCTTAGGCATCTGCTTTTGCATATTAAAAGAAGGAGATGATGAATATGCCAGCTTATAAAGACAGTAAGACAGGCACCTGGTTCGTCAAATTCTATTGTAAGGACTGGACTGGGGAAAACAAACAGATAAAGAAAAGAGGTTTTGCAACAAAGAGGGAAGCACTTGATTATGAGCGGAATTACAAAATACGGCAGGAGAACAATCTGGATATGGCATTTGGAGAGTTTTGGAAGCTGTATTCAGAGGATGTGAAGAATCGTGTCAAGCTTAACACATGGCTTACAAAGGAACACATTGTTGAGACAAAGATACTTCCATATTTCAAGAATCTTAAGATGAATGAAATTACACCGGGAGATGTACGCAAGTGGCAGAATGAGATGGTTGCATTCCGTTATGAGAATGGAGAGTGTTATTCCCAGACTTATAAAAAGACAATGCATAACATCTTAAGTGCGATATTTAATCATGCGTGCAGGTTTTATAATCTGAAATCAAATCCGGCAAGACAAGCTGGAAATATGGGCAGGGAAGAAAAGAAGGAAATGCTTTTCTGGACAAAAGAAGAATATAAGAAGTTTTCAGAAGCGGTGATTGACAAGCCAGTTTCATTTTATGCATTTGAAATGCTGTACTGGACGGGAATGAGATTAGGTGAACTACTTGCTCTTACAATGGAAGATTTTGACTTTGAAAAGAACACAGTCAGAATAAATAAATCGTATCAGCGGCTGCAGGGACAGGATGTTATTACAACTCCGAAAACACCTAAGAGCAACAGAACAATCAAGCTGCCGAAGTTCCTGGTGGAGGAAATGCAGGAGTATTTTGCAATGTTATATGACCAGATACCAACAGACAGGATTTTTCTGGTGACAAAGAGTTTTCTTCATCATGAGATGGAGCGTGGCTGCAAGTTGTCAGGTGTAAAGAAAATCAGAATCCATGATTTAAGACATTCACATATTTCACATCTGATTGACCTTGGATTCTCAGCGGTTGCAATAGCTGACAGGGTAGGTCATGAGAGCATTGATATCACATATCGTTATTCGCATCTGTTTCCGTCAAAGCAGGTGGCAATGGCAGACAGACTTGATGCTGTCAATGCAAGCTTTGAGGATTGTGAGGAGCAGGATGGAGATATAGATGTTATGCAGGCAGAGGAAACAGCACCTATGCTTGATATGGATGCAGCTGCGGAAAAGATTATAAGCATTGATAAGTACAAGGCAGTCTGATAATGCTAATGTGAAACATTATGAATTATGCCGGTACAAGTTTTGCAGGATATATGCAGCGGTAGGAATTAAAAGAATAAATTTTATATCGGAAGGAGCAGATTATTATGAGCGAGAAAAGGTTGGATGCCAAGAACAGATGGAGAAATGTCGTGGTAGCATTTCGTATGTCACCGGAGGAAGCACAGGAACTGAATGTAAAGGTTTCACTGAGCGGACTTTCAAAACAGGATTATATCATCCAATGTCTGTTGAAGCATGAAATCAGGGTTGTTGGTGGAATGAAGGTGGCAAAGAAAGTGCAGGTTCATCTTGATACGATACTGGAAGAATTACAGACATTAGATGAATCTGACAGGGGTATAGAGGTTGAAGAACTGCTGGTTCCATTAAAGCATGTGCTTGATATTTTGCAGAGTGATGAGAAAGGCGGTAATCGTTATGAGTAAAACAACATTTGAAAAGCTTGGCATCTCATATGAAGAAAAGGATGGAATCTTCTATCCGGTGCTTGTTGCAGGAACAGAGAAGGCAGATATAGATGCAGGGAAGTATGGGCGTATGTGGATTAAATATATCAAGGAAGAATATCCAATGAGATATAAGAGTCTGGTGAGGTTCGGGGAGCTTGAAGCGAGAGCAAATGAGGTCAATGAAACAGCTTACGAGCTACTTGATGATATTGAAGTTAAGTGGCTGAAAAAGCATAAGCCGGAGAATCCGAATTCTTTTATGGAACAGTTACAGCTAAGGACACAGACAAGGATGATGACAGAGGAAATCGTTATTATGGATGTGGTGATGCAGTTTCATTAGAAACTGGTGGCAGAAAGTGCTGTCAAAATGCAAAAGTGGTGGCAAAAAGTGCCGTCAAATCAGCAAAGTGATGGTAAAAAGTTCCACCACTTTTCAAAACTGGTGGAACAATGTGGTGGTTTTGGATTCTGGATTTTCAGATTTAAAATTAGAGTGGTGGTAAAAAGCGGTGATTTTATCGCAAACTGGTGGAACTTTAGCCACCATATCAGTAATTGTGGTGGAACATTTACCACCACATATCATATACAGGGTGCAGGTGCTCCTGCCAAGACGAAAAATAATGTAAACGCCGATAGCGTTTATATTTTTTCGGGAAAAGGTCCGACCTTTTCCGCATCTTGCAAAACCTATGAACACTATTTTAAGAAAGGTTGAAAAAATGGTACAGATAAAAAGAGATTGGTTTGATACAGCATTAGAAAACTACGGAAGGGGAGAAACACATGGCAGATGGAAAGCGAAGATACAAATCTGACAGGAAAGATTATAAGATATCTGTGAAGCTGTCAGAGAAAGATATGGATATTCTGAAAGCGGCACTTAAACGAAACGGGCTAACAGCAAGTGCCTATATAAGAGAATTAATTCGTACAGGAGGTAACATTGATACAAGTTATCCTGAGGACAGGGCAAGAGCAATCCGTATCATAGCAGGTATTGCAAATAATATTAATCAGGCAGTAAAGCTTGGAAATTCGCAGGGCAGATTGTATTACAGCGACATTGACAAGCTACAGAGCAGTCTGGATGATGTAAAGAAAACATTCGGGGAGGTGCTGGAAGTATGGCGATTACAAAGATCTTGAATATTATGGAATCAGAAGGCAGAAATCCGGCATCGCATCTGAAGAATGCTTTGGAATATATCCAGAATCCGGATAAGACAGAAGAATGTGTACTGGTGGGTGGTATTAACTGCGTGCCGGATACGGCATTTGAGCAGATGGAGGAGACAAAGAATATATTTCACAAAACTGGTAAAAGGCAGGGCTATCATGTGATCATATCGTTTTCGCCGGAAGAAAAAGTAACAGCAGAACAGGCAATGTATGTCCTGGAGCATTTTGCAAAGAATGTGCTTGGTGATGATTATGAGGCGGTGTATGCAGTCCATACTGACAGGGAGCATATGCATGGGCATCTGATATGGAATAGTGTAAGCATGACAACCGGTAAGAAGTATAATTCACCTAAAGGCAACTGGAAGAATCATCTCCAGCCTATCACAAATAAATATTGTGAAAAACTGGGACTTTCCATAATGCCGGCAGAGTACAGCAGAAATCCTAAAAATATCAGCAGAGACAAGTGGGAAAGAGAAATGGCAATGAAAGAGATGATTCTCAGGGATGCAAAAATGTGTGCATATACAGCCGGGAATGTGGAGCATTTTAAATATTTGATGAAAAGACTTGGATATGTATTCAAGAAAGATGTTTGGATGGAGGTGCAGGCACCGGGATTTCGGTATTATCATAAACTGGCAAAGCTGGACGAGATGTTTTCAGAAGATATGTTACGGCATTATGTGGATATGCCTTGGATGGCAAAGCCTTACTTTTATTCGTCTGATATTAGAGGATTGCATAGGGCGAAACTGTCACCATTTCAGAAGAAGTTTTATGCAAAGTTATACAGGCTAAGAATTGTAGAACAGAAGCGTTTTGTAGTCGGTGGAGCAAAGTATACAGAGGATTTGAAGAGGTTTCATCGGTTACAGGACGAATATTTGTTGCTTGTGAATAATGACATCAAAGATGTTGTGGAGCTTGTGAATTTTAGAAGTAAGCAGAAAGAAAAGATGCAGCATATTGAGAGCAGACAGAAGGCAATATATAGAGAAAACTCTAGCAGGAAACGAAGTGTTAGGACAGAAGAGCAATACCGAGAATATCAGATGTGGCATGTGGAAGTGCAGGAAGAACTGGACGAGCTGAAGCAGGAGAAAAGGGAGATTAAGAGGCAGCTGCAGCTTGCTGATGGCATTATGAAAGAAGATTTGTATATAGCTTTTTATGCGGTGTCGGAGAGTGAGGAGATTGTTGCAGACAAGGATGTTGAGATACCGGGGATGGAAGAGGATATGCTGGTTGAGAGAACAGCGGAAATGGTTGTTGAGCCGGATATAAATGCTACAAGAATGAAGCCCAACAATAATCAGAATGAAATAGGTAGACAGAAAGAGCAAACTGATAGTGCGAGAAAACAGCAGACTGATTTAGAGGGCATAGGAATACCAGAGATTTATAATTCGTCTGATGTGAATGTGGCAAGAATTGGTGAAAGTATTGCTGATGTAATAGATAAAAGTGAATTTGTGGAAATTAGAGAAACTGAACCTATGGACAAAGTTGGCTGGATTGTCAGGAGAATATCAGAGCTTGGAGGTTATAAAAATATCAGTGATTCTGTTAAGGCAGATGTATTCGGATTCGATATTGCTGATGTAGGCGGCAGCATAAGGTTGTTCTCGGATGTAATGAAAGGGCTGGAGATAAAGCTGGGTGGAGATGAGCTTTATGAGGAGTTTCAGAGGATTTATGATGAGAGTGTTGGCAGGGATACTGATAAAGATAAGATGTGGAATAGGGGCAGAGGAAGGTGATTCTTCTGTCTCTTCCAGTTATGTATTAGATAGAGAAATATTGATTCATTGAGTAATATATGCTTAAAAATTATTTTGACATTATCAAAAAATATGTTTATAATATAAAAATAGATAGTAAGCAGGAGGATTGGTGCATGACAATATCAGAACAAATAAAAGTATTGTGTGTGAGATGTGGTGTAAGTGAAGCCGAATTGGCAAGGCGGCTGGGAAAATCACCACAAAGTTTTAATTCGAAAATGAAAAGAGAAAGTTTTACAGTAGAAGATTTAGATAATAT
>CAVFAM010000005.1:0-6645 GCA_963620375.1 Bacteroidaceae bacterium | reverse complement strand
TATTGATGAGTATGATGCACCATTTGCTAAATTAAATTGTGAAAAAGATTATGATGATGCAATTGATTTCCTGTCCGCTCTTTTTGAAACAGGTCTTAAGAGCAACAAATTCTTTGAATTTGCTATTCTGACAGGATGCTTACGCATCTCTAAGGAGAGCATATTCACAGGTCTTAATAACTTTACCTGCTATGGTATAAATGATGACGACTTTGCCGACAAATTTGGTTTTACCCATGATGAAGTGCAGTCACTCCTTGTGAAACAGGGATTCAGCGAAAAGATGGATATGGTGCAAGAATGGTATGACGGCTACTGTTTTGGTAGCAACCAGTCGATGTACTGTCCCTGGGATGTCATGCAGTATCTTTCGGCTTTGCAAAAGTCGCCGAATGCCAGACCTAAAACGTACTGGAAAAACACCAGTAGTAACGATGTTGTAGAGTGTTTCCTTGGAAAGTATAAGGAATTGCTTTCTGATAAAATTAACATACTGCTAAATCATGGCTGTATTGCTGCAGATATAAAAGAAGATTTAACTTATAAAAATCTTTATGCATCAAAAGATAATATCTGGACTCAGCTCTATCTCACAGGATATCTCACTAAAACACCGGAACTACATCAGGACTCAGACACTCAGATTAGGCTTTGTATTCCCAATAAGGAAATCTTTGAAATTTTTGCACAAACTATAGAGTCAGTCTTTAGCAAGAAAATAGAAGGGAATGAGAGAATCCTCCCACTCGTGGAAGCCTTCTGGACAAGAGATGACCAAAAGGTAACAGAAATCCTTTCTGCCATCCTGTTAGAAACAATCAGTGTCCATGACTACTATGAAGTCTATTACCATGCTTTTCTGGCGGGGATGTTCAAGTGGCAATATCCGCATACCACATCAAACTATGAGAGTGGTCTGGGCAGGGGCGATATTGTCATCAAAGACCCGGACAATAACCGCGCTGCCGTCATTGAGATAAAGCGTTCCGATACAAATGACTCCATGACCTCTTCGGCAGACAGGGCACTCAGGCAGATTGCCGATATGAAATATGATGCTCCCCTGCAAGGTGAATATCCCGTTATCCTGCACTGGGGCATAGCGTGCCACGACAAAAGCTGTGTAGCAAAGTCCGTGACCGGATAGCATGATTCAATGGGTAAAAAGGAAGTTTGCCAGGTATTCGCACAGTGCTGTGACAGGTTTGTGGTACTGCGTCTTTAACGGCTGATTACAAGATGAAGATAGCTGCAACAGAGGGATGTCTAATGCTCCCGGAGGACACTGGTCTACGCCACCAGTAAAGATTCATTAACTGGATGCGTTTTTGACATGAAAAAGGGGTTAGGCTAGTAAAACGGTGTCAGGAAGAGCAGGAAACAGGACACTCTGGCAGCCTTGGGAAACGACATATATTCTGCTAAGGCAATGAAGGAGGATGCGGTTCCTCCTGCGGCTTAAGCTGCAGGTACCCCCGCATAAGTTTTATGAAATTTATAGATCCTGTATGCAAGGCAACAGCGGAATATATCCGACGCATGCCCAAGGAACAGAGGAAAAAGTACGGACAGTTCTTCACCAGCAAGGACACTGCCCTCTTCATGGCCGAGCTGTTTTCTATACCGCAGGACCACAAAAAGCTCACTGTCCTTGATCCTGGTGCAGGATCCGGTATCCTTTCGGCTGCTCTGCTGGAAAGGATTGAGGAAGATGCGTCTGTAGAAGCAGCAGAGCTTGTCTGCTATGAAAATGACCCTAATATAGTAGAACTGCTGCACACAAATCTGGAATGGATCAGCACGCATACTTCAAAACAGTTTGCTTACAAAATCATATCTGACAATTACATCCTGAGTCAGACGCAGGATTATAACTGCATGTTTGGCGCAAATTCTGCCGCAGATAAATACGATATGATTATCGGCAATCCGCCGTACCTAAAAATTGGCAGGGAGGCACCTGAAGCAAGGGCTATGCCTGACGTATGCCATGGTGCTCCCAATCTGTATTTTTTATTTGCAGCCATGAGCATGTTCAATCTTAAGGACGATGGGGAGATGGTCTATATCATCCCTCGTTCCTGGACATCGGGCGCCTATTTTACGCAGTTCCGCAAGCATTTTTTCAAAAAAGGCGTCCTGGAGCACATTCATCTCTTTGCCAGCAGGGACAAGGTATTTGATAATGAAAGTGTCTTGCAAGAAACCATCATTATCAAAGCAAAAAAGACAACAAGAACACCTGCTTCTATCACGATTACTACTACTAGGAATAATGCTGATTTTTCTGAAAAAACCGTTTTTGAAGCACCCTATTCGGCCGTAGTACATGGCAAGGATTCTTATGTCTACCTTGTCACAAACGACAGAGACTTAGAGGCACTCACAAAGCTTAAAAACTTGACAAACACGCTCCCTGATATCGGACTGAAAATGAAAACAGGCCTGACCATAGACTTTCGCAACCGTGAGGCCCTGCGCAATGCAGCCGGAGCGGATACTGTCCCCCTTTTTTACTCTCAGCATATCCAGGATGGGAAAGTAGTCTTTCCTGCCGGAATGGAACATGAGTATCTAGCAAGCGGAAAGACTAGCCTCCTGCAGCAGAATACCAATTACCTCTTTGTGAAGCGTTTTACAGCCAAGGAAGAAAGAAGGCGTCTTCAATGCGGAGTGTATCTTGCCCGCAAGCATCCCGAATATAAGAAAATAAGCACGCAAAACAAGCTGAATTTTATATGCGGCACTGGAGAACTGTCAGAATGCACTGTCTATGGGCTGTACGTGCTGTTCAATTCTTCATTGTATGACTGCTACTATCGGATACTGAATGGCTCAACGCAGGTAAATTCTACGGAAATAAACACAATGCCTGTACCTGCCATGGATACGATTGAAACAATGGGGAAAGAACTACTCAAGTTCAAGGACATGTCAGAAGCTGCATGCGACAGTATAATAAGGAATTACTTATGAGCAAAATAGATGATGCAAAGCAGCTCCTCGTGACTTTATGCGTTCCAGAGAGACAACAAAATTTGGTATGTTGCTGTGCTCTTCTTGCATTAGCAAAAATTACAGAAGAAAAACCTTGGAAAAAAGCAGCGAATGAATGGATTCGGATACATGATATAATTGTTTTTTCAAACAACAATTTCGGAACAAACTATGCAGAGAATACTCGCGAAACCTTCCGAAAAACTGCAATGCACCACTTCAGGAATGCCGCCTTCATTGAGGATAACGGCAAGGCTACTAATAGTCCAAACTACAGATACCGATTAACGGATGAGATGCTTAAGCTCATAAGAAGCTTTGGCACTGCGAGGTGGGAAAAGAAACGACAGCTTTTTATGAAAAAGCATGCTTCACTTATTGACCTATATGCTTCCAAACGTTCTTATAACAAAATACCAGTAAAAATAAACAGCGTTGATTTACACTTTTCAGCAGGAAAGCATAATCAGTTACAAAAGGCAGTTATCGAGCAATTTGCTCCTCGTTTTGCACCTAATTCTAAATGTCTCTATATTGGAGATACTATAAAAAAAGATCTAATAAATAACAAAGATAAACTTTATGAGCTTGGTTTTGAAATAAATTTACATGAAAAGATGCCAGATGTGGTACTTTACGCTGAAGATACAAAAAGGCTTTTCTTTATTGAAGCGGTAACTTCAGTTGGTCCAATGGCACCTAAGAGGATCAAAGAAATTGAAGAAATGACTTCACATGTAACTGTTGAAAAGATCTACATTACAGCTTTTCCTGATTTCAAAACATTTAAAAAATTCGTCAATGCTCTGGCATGGGAAACAGAAGTTTGGATTGCGGATGTACCGGACCACATGATCCATCTGAACGGCGATAAATTTCTAGGCTCTTGCAAATAGGAAAATTTCGCCACTATTCTTTGTTCAGAGGACTGCCCAGGCTCTCTTTTGACAACGTGTAAAAAAGCGCCCTGACAGCGCTAAGCCCCCAGGACGCCTGCTAAAGCAAGATATCTCGATATAGAGATATCTTGCTTTTCTATATCAACCTATTTCCCCATGTAGTACTGCACAAACAAAATCATAACCAGAATTGGCAGTACAAAGGTCAGGTACAGGCGGGGCCATCTGGGGAACTTGATGCCCGTGCCCTTGTTGACCTCGGCCAGGAAATTGTCCCAGCCCCAACCGTAGCGGGTGGTGCAGAAGAGCACGATAATGGTGACGCCAATGGGCAGCATGTTGTAGCTTAAAATGAAGTCCTCAAGGTCAAGCACGCTTGTCCCCTTACCCAGGGGCTGGAAGTCACTCCACAGGTTAAAGCCCAGGATGCAGGGCATGATAAGCACTGCCATCAGCAGGCCGTGCACAATAATGGCACTGCGCCTGGACCAGCCATGCACGTCCATGCTATAGGAGATGATATTTTCCACCACGGCAATAACGGTGGTGAGGGCTGCAAAGCTCATGAAGACAAAGAAGAGGCAGCCCCAGAACTGGCCCATGGGCATCTGGTTGAAGACATTGGGCAGGGTTATGAGAATAAGGCCAGGGCCTGAGTCAGGCTGCACGCCAAAGGCAAAGCAGGCAGGGAAGATGATAAGGCCTGAGGTCAGGGCCACAAAGGTATCCAGCCCCACTATGCAGAAGGCCTCCCCCGTGAGGCTGCGCTTGTCATCCATGTAGCTTCCGAAAATGAGCATGGATCCTATGCCAAGCCCTAAGGTAAAGAAGGACTGGTTCATGGCGGCAACCACGACATTCATGATGCCTGCTTCCTTAAGCTTTTCCCAGTCAGGAGCAAGATAGAAGGAAAAGCCATCACCAGCCCCTTCCAGCATCAGTGCCCTGCAGGCCAGGACTATCATGATAAGGAGCAGGCAGGACATCATCACCTTGCTCACTCTTTCAAGGCCATTGCGCACGCCGAACCAGCAGATGGTAAAGCAGCTGGCCACAACCACAAGCCCCCAGAAGGCCATGCTGCCAGGATCGCCAAGCATGGTGCCGAAAAAGGCGCCAATCTGGTCAGGAGGAAGGGCAAGCTGGCCTGATCCCATATACCAGCAGTAGGCAAGCATCCAGCCGGCAACCGGGATATAGAGCATCATCAGCAGGTAGCTGCCCACAAGGGAAAACCAGCCGCAGGCATGCCATTTGGTGCCCTCAGGCTCAAGATTGTGAAAGGACCTGCCCATATTGCTGCGTGAGGCACGGCCGATGGCAAGCTCCATAATGAGAATGGGTATGCCCATGATGAGCAGAAAGGCCAGGTAAATGAGCACAAACCATGCGCCGCCGTACTGGCCTGTCATCCAGGGGAAACGCCATACGTTCCCGAGGCCGATGGCGCAGCCGGCAGACAGAAGCAGAAAACCCATACGGGAGGCCAGAAGTTCCCGTGCCATAAAGAAACTCCTTAAAATGACACTATATACGATATTTCAGCAGCCGGCATCGGGGAACGCGATATCCCAACGGGAAGCAAACAGGACCTGTCCGGAAACAAAGACATGAAAAGACAGGTAACGCCTTCTTTCAAGCGGTTGCTGACACTTAAGAGTTGCAAAATGCGAAAAGTATATCCGGTCTGTTCGTTACCGTGCCTGATTGTACTTGGGCGCGTAGAAGTGTATATCATCAACTGTGCTACTATAGCAGTCTACCGGGTTAAGATTAAATTTAAATTTATATTTTCCTTTCAGAAGAAAAATATCATCATCCTCTACAGAAATAGTTGCTCCATTCATTGTAGAAAGGATAATATCTTTTTTATTATAAGTACTACTGCCGTATTCTATTGTATCACTACCGAATATAATTATTATCGATTGCATACTTTCTTTTTGTATGTATGTATTAGTTTTTTTATCTTTTAGTAAAAATTTACCAGATATTTGTACATAATTTTTACCATTTAATTTTTTATTAACAACATTATTTGAATTATACACTCCTTCAAATTTTAACTTGTTCGGCGTGTCATTATCAAAAACAATCTTGTGTTTAGAAACTATCTTTATATCACCAAATGCAGTTGTAATTTTTGCATCTTCTAGTGATAAAAACATTCCTTTTGTTGTTTCTTCACCAATACGTTTATCAAACACATAATAAACAAAAAAAAGCTCATTACCTCGATCTTTATCAAATCTAAATTCATGTGAATACAGTTTATCTTTTTTTCCATCATAATAGTAGGTAACCTCAGCTTTGCCATCTTTATTGTTATAGGCAAAAGCCAGAGTTCCGCTAAGAACGACGAAAACTGCTATTAAAAGTCCGGTCAGGTATCGCATGTTTTTCTCCTTGTTTTCTAAATTGGGATAATAAGATACGTATAGCTGATAAAAAAAGTGATTACTTTTTGTATCCGTTCAGGAGGAACTACTCCCCCTGAACGGATACCATGATTAAACTTGCCAGCACGCACCAGGAAGAGCTTACTTGAAGAACTTGTCGATGTAGCCGTTGACAAAGAGGACCAGGATAACAACGGGCAGTATCCAGGTCAGGTAGAAGCGGGCCCAGTGGGGGAACTTGGGGCCCTTGCCCTTGTCTGTCTCAGTCACAAAGTTCTTCCAGCCCCAGCCATACCTGCTGGTGCAGTAGATAAGCATGCACAAGGAGCCCAGCGGCAGGACGTTGTTGG
>CAVFAM010000004.1:0-3311 GCA_963620375.1 Bacteroidaceae bacterium | reverse complement strand
TGTCTAAAGATAATAACGAAGCACTTTCGCATGAATTCAATCAAATGCTGCTTGATGAATCGCAAAACTGTAATGAGACTAAAAAAAGAAGAATTATTGTGTCCGACGGCCAGGAAGCCAGAACTACAACAGCTGAGGCTGGCAAACCTACCCACCAATATGTTCTGAGCGTCTGCGATAATGAGTCTGTGCTCATGCTAACTCATAGCATTGCTGGCAATAAGCCCCATGAAATCAGGCACATAGAAGGACTCCTTCAAAAAGTTGACCTTCCTGGTGCAATAGTGACTACAGATGCCTTGCACGCCTCTTCAAGGTTCATAAAAGCAGTCCTGAATGAAGGAGGGCACTATCTCCTCAATATAGGAAATGACAATCCAGTCATAAAAGAAGAGATAGAAGGGTTGTTTAAGGCAGAACATCCGGAAGCAATGCAGCTTGCTGACGATACACTGGATTATGGACAGGGACGCATAGAAAAGCGTTCCATACGTGTCCTGCCAGGCTCGCTGCTTGGCGATGAGCTACAGGACAAATGGCAATGCGTTGACGAAGGAGCTGTAGCGGAGCTGACTTCTGTATGTTATGACCAGGCGAAGGACACAAGTTCTACAGATACAAGCTATCTTGTCTCTTCCCTTCCGTATACAGAGCTGGATACAGCAAGGGCTTTATTATCAGCTATCAGGTCATGTTGGGGAAGTGAAAGCACGCATAGGCTTCTTGACATTGCCTATACTCAGGACAGGACGCCATGTAAGAGTGGAGAATTTCTGAAAGGAAAAGCACTGTTTATGAAGCAGCTACGTAATTTTGCAAGGATTGCGAAGGAAAGAGAAGAGCAACGTCTTGGCAAGGATATTTCTCAAGAGCCATTCAATGGCATATTCAGCAATATTACAGAATTTTTCAGGCTGTACATGGATATTGTAAAAAATCCGCAAGCAGGAGAAGCGTAGGCGTCTGGATGGGGTACAACGGCAATATTCCAGGTTTTTAGTCATAACTTGCAGCCCCCTTGTCTGACGCAGGGCGTGCGCCCTGCAGTCAGACTGATAACTACTTGTTTTATCAAAAATTTAGTGTATGGTAGCATTACAATTCATACAGTTTTCCTCTTCAGATATAGCTCTAGAACATTCAGGAAGAGAAAAACAAAACATTTTCTCATCCAGTACTGACTCAATTTAGGTGGTCATGCTACACAATGTCTATGATCTTAGTTGAGAAAGAGAGAAAAAAAACAATACCATCGCCATAATTATTAATGGAGGATAAAGAACTATGAGCATAGATAAAAGCTTAGTTACTTTGATAGCTGAACTTGAATACCTTATAGGCTCACAATGCTATAATCCAAATTCGTATGATGGCTGGAATCATGTAGAGGGATGTGATTTCAGGTATCCAATAAGTATTAAAACCAATAATAACAGTGAAGATTTTACAAAAATAAGACGTAACATTCTCAGAAGTTATATACCAAAAGAAGAAATTACTCTTGATGCTCTCAAATATATGAAATATAAATTTGGTTCAAACGAACTTTTCATAGGACTTGGTATCATTGATGTTTTAAAATTTCTTGAAGATAGATATAATCTTGATTTTAGTAAATTAGAAGAAAAATATAATAAAAATAATTTGTGATTACTGTCAGGCATGAAACAAAATATATAAATTCAATAGGCAGAATGGAGGTCATCCGTTTGTTTTTGACTGTTCCATGTATGGAAAAAATTGTTTTTCCATACATGTCAGACTTATATACCTGTCCCTGCTTTGCGAGGGCCTGCAAAACGGCAAAGGATAAAACACATTGCTTTAGATCGGCACAAAGTACAGTTTAACGTCTTGAAAAATAACAATAAAATTAGCCACTGCTAAACCACTTCCAGCGGGAAATGGTATGCAGTAGACCTTTTCAGCTGCCACACGGTACCAGCCATTCAAAAAAATTTCCTCTTTTTTTCATTTTTTTCTTGCCAACGTCACGCTGTGAGTATATAAGTCTTTTTGTTGTCGAGGTGGTGGAATTGGTAGACACGCTGTCTTGAGGTGGCAGTGGCTACGCCGTGCGGGTTCAATTCCCGCCCTCGACACCATCTAGAAAATAATAAGACACCGTAGAAATGCGGTGTCTTTTTTTTATGTCCTTGCATAGCCGGCAGGAATCACATGCGCTTTCCATGTGAAAGAGACTGTCCCCTCCTGCTGCATGTATGCAGTTTCCCGGATTCTGGCACTTTCTGATCTTTTGCAATTCTGTCCTTGACAAGGTCTGAAAACCACTATACAAACGTGAATTCCTATGGACACCGTATGTCCGCGCAGTCTTTCAGGCTGCTGTCTGGGTTATCCCAAAATGATACGGGAGGAGGTGATTTTCATGCCCGGAGTTTTTCTCGATGACGACAACTTTGATCTGGCTCTCCGCCGCTTCAAGAAGCAGGTAGAAAAAGCTGGCATTCTCTCTGAAATGAGAAAGCGCGAGCACTATGAAAAGCCTAGTGTCCAGCGCAAGAAGAAGAAGGCTGCTGCCAGGAAGCGTCTCCTCAAAAAGATGAGGAAGGCCAACCAGGGATAGTTTTCTTCCCATACTATGACAATCAGGAGCAGGTTCCTTGTGAGCCTGCTCTTTTTTTATTGCCTGTTCCTATGAGGACAATGCCTTCCGATGCCCCTGTAACAGAAGCGCATTGCTTGACTTTCATTTTTCAATACCCAAAAGTACAAATATTGTCCGTGTGAAAGAGAACGCTCCCTAGCCACGGACATTTCTTCGTTTTCTATTCCGCCTGGCCCTTGGCCAGCGGCCTGCCATCCTCACTCCTTTTTTGCAAACAATATGCCTCTCTTTCTATACGGTCCTTTTATTATCGGTCTCTGGATTGCCTGGAAGACTTGGAGTTGCAAGGAATTTCCTAGATCAGTGCGCATCTTCTTCTGCGTCTTCTGGATAGTGGCTTCGCTCAGCTTTCCTCTGCAAAGCCATTTTTTCGGATCCCTTGCAGGCCCTGATATTGACTCCCCTATTCTTCTCTTCCTGAACGCCGCCCTTGCCACCCTGCTGTTCACGTTTGCAGGAGCTGCAGTCTGGGAACTTGCCTCGCTCATCATAAAGGCTGTGCGCCATCTTTTCTGCCACCCAAAGGAGGCTGCCTCAGGCAGGGATCCGGATAAGGACCATAGCAGGTCGCAGGACAAAGACCAGCCTGAGTCACCAGGCAGGCGCCGCTTTCTTGCCATGACCACGGCCTCGGGCTTAGGGCTCATTGTGCCGGCCGCAGCTGTCAGCTCATGCGCCGGCG
>CAVFAM010000003.1:0-3401 GCA_963620375.1 Bacteroidaceae bacterium | reverse complement strand
GATAAAAAAGAAGAGATGCTCCTTCTGGACATCGGTACAAACGGCGAGATGGTTCTGGGTAGGGAAAATGATTATGTGTGCTGTGCTACAGCCGCAGGACCAGCCTTTGAGGGAGCAGAAATCGAGCTTGGCATGTCTGCCGTCTCAGGTGCCATCTCAAAAGTCTGGATAGAGAATGATGAGATTTATTATCGTGTCATCGGAGCTGATGGGCAGAAGGCAGTGGCAAAGGGCATATGCGGCTCCGGGTTAATTGATGCCCTGTATGTTTTTTTACAGCTTGGACTTATTGATGAAACAGGTAGGATAAAGACCCACCGGGAGGTTTCATACAAGTACCACAGGTATCTGGGGGATGATGAGGAGGAAAATGACTGCATATTCCTGACGGATGAGGTGTATATCACCCAGGATGACATCAGGAAGCTCCAGCTGGCAAAAGGGGCTGTTGCCGCAGGAATCGTTGTGCTTATGCGTTCCAGAAAGCTGAAATGCCATGATATAGGCGAGGTATTTATTGCAGGAGGCTTTGGAAGTGTGCTGGATAAGTACAGTGCCGCAGGAATCGGAATGATACCGGCAGAGCTTGTGGATAGGACCAGGGCGATAGGCAATGCCGCAGCAGAGGGGGCAATTATTGCCGCCACATCAGCAAATGCAGAAAAAAAACTTGACGAAATTGCAAAAAACATGAAATATATAGAGTTATCATCAGATGAATATTTTTCTGACGAGTATATCAGACAGGTGAACTTAGGAGAAATGAAATGGAACGACTAAAGTCAAAGGACGTATTAAAGAGAGCCTTCAGTATTCATGGAGACACTGCATCATATGAGGAGATTGAGGAGAGAATACTAAGTGCAGGAGAGGTGAGGGGCACAAATCTTGTAATCCTCGTGCTCGCCATTTTTATTGCGTCGATAGGATTAAATATGAATTCGACAGCGGTAATCATAGGTGCCATGCTTATATCCCCGCTTATGGGCTGCATAATGGCTATGGGATATGGCTTTGCAACCGGGGATTTGAGGCAAATCAGAAATTCATTTTTGGGGCTTACATTTGAGGTGATAGTATGCTTGGTGACATCTACCCTGTATTTTTCAATAAGCCCTATTACAACTGCGACATCTGAGCTTTTGGCAAGGACAACCCCTACCATATGGGATGTGCTGATTGCCTGCTTCGGTGGTCTGGCAGGAATTATAGGAACCACCCGTAAGGAAAAGTCAAACGTGATACCGGGTGTGGCAATCGCTACAGCCCTGATGCCGCCACTCTGTACAGCAGGATATGGTCTGGCAGTCGGTTCGCTGCATTATTTTCTGGGAGCCATGTATTTATTCCTTATAAATACTTATTTTATAGCGCTTACAAGCACTATCATGCTCCTTATTATGAAGATTCCAGCCAAAATCAAGCTAAGTCCTGAGGTCAGACGGAAGCTTATGAGAAGGGTGACTGTGAGCACTGTTATTTTTATTATCCCAAGTATTGTATTAGCTGGCTCAATGGTGCGTCAGGAAATGCAGAAGAGCACAGCCGTATATGAGCATGATGCCCAGTTTTATGATGTGGGCAGGCTCAGCAAGGAGCTTGACATCATTTGCCCGCAGTTTGAGAGTCTGGATGTGGGATATCTGGATACATGGGATTATGAGGAAAATGAAGAGGTACAGAGACTGGTTGTCTTTGTACATTATAAGGGTGAACTCAGCAAGGATGAGAAGCACACCATTGAGGAGCTTTTAAAGATTGAGATTCCTTATGAGGAAATCTCGTATGTGAAATCAGGAGAGCAGGATTGAGGATATTTTATCCAGTAGACAAGTATATTTCCAGTGCGGAGCTGGTTGGATATAATAAGAAAGTCAGTAAGAACAATTAAGGAGAAAAATAATGTCACAGATAAATGCTGAAACAAAGAAATCAAACAAGAAGGTAATAATAGGAATTGTAGTACTTGTTGCAATTATTGCAATTTTTGCACTTGTATATGCAATAGCAAAACCAAAGGCAAACCAGGGAGCTAAGGCTGTCACAATTGAAGTCACAGACAATGAGGGCAAAACCACAACCTATGAGACAAGGACTGACGCAGAGTATCTGAGCCAAGTCTTTGATGAGATTGATGATTTGACAGTTGAGGGCACAGAGGGAGACTATGGCCTTTATATTGATACTGTCAACGGACTCACAGCGGATTATGCAGCAGATGGTGCCTACTGGTCAATCTATGTGAATGGAGAGTATGGCAATTACAGTGCAGATAAACAGCCGGTTACAGATGGTGACGTATACGGATTGGTCTACACAGTATATGAAGAGTAAGGTGGAAGTCACAGCAAAGGACATAGCCATAACAGGCATGATGATTGCCACAATTGAGGTGGCAAAAAATGCTCTGGCATTTATACCCAATGTGGAGCTGGTAAGCCTGCTCATTATCCTGTATACCCTGTATTTTGGCAGGAAAATCCTGCTGGTCATACCAGCCTTCATCCTCTTGGAGGGCTGCATATATGGCTTTGGACTCTGGTGGATTATGTATCTGTATGTGTGGCCTCTGCTGGCACTTATCACATATTTGCTTAGAAAACAGGAATCGGTCTTTGTGTGGGCGATTGTGTCAGGGGGCTTTGGGCTTGCATTTGGAGCCTTGTGCTCAATCCCATACATTGTGTTAAGTGGTGCCAGGGCGGCATTTGCATGGTGGGTGTCAGGGATTCCCTTTGATATAGTACATTGTGTATCAAATTTTGTTATATGTCTTGTGCTCTTTAAGCCCTTGAGCAGGGTACTAAGCAGGATGAAGTAAAAGAAATATAAAATATAAATAATGAAATAAATTGTGCAAGAAGGAGGAATGCTTTATGAGTATTGGAATCGGTGGATATTATGGAGAGATGGCTAATGCAAATACTGGGTATACAAACGCAAACTATACTAATTTAGGTTATACCAATGCCAACTATGGCAGCATAGGCTATGATAATGATATAAATCCCAATGGCAAAACGGGCATTGGCGATGATGATACTCAAAACGGCGAAAAAGTCTGCCAGACTTGCAAAAACAGAAAATATGTAGATGGTTCCGATGAAGCAAATGTGTCATTTAAGAGCGCTGCCCATATATCACCGGAGGCAGCCGGCGGTGCTGTCCGTGCCCACGAGGGACAGCATGTGGCAAACGCATACAACAAGGCAGCCACAGGCAATGGCAAGGTGGTCTCGGCTTCTGTTAGTATTCATATGGACATCTGCCCTGAATGCGGACGGTCATATGTGTCTGGCGGTGTGACAAGGACACAGATTAAGTATTACAACGAGGAAAACCCATACCAGCAGGATTTGAAGCAGACAGCAGGGATAAATCTGCGGGGTGCAAATGTAGAT
>CAVFAM010000002.1:1195-2452 GCA_963620375.1 Bacteroidaceae bacterium | reverse complement strand
CATATGCATCGTTGTATATTATTATGTATGTTATTATGTATATTATACATAATAATATACAACGATGCATATGTTTTAATATATTAAGTAGGATGTTATTACATATAAACATACTAATCATTCATAATATAATGTGAAATAAATGCTATAATAGCATATATAATATATCTTAAACTATATTACTAATACATTCTAAAATATACAATAAAATATATTGTATAATACACATACTAGCATGTGATAAAATACAATCTGAAATATATTAATTTGCATATTTGATAATATAAGATGAATATATGCTGAAATATATAATAAAACATGAGATAGAAGCTGTTGTAAAATATATTTTATAACACAATATATAATGTAATACAAAACATAATATATACTGAAATATAAAAGATACAAATATGTATAAAACATAATGTAAAAAGAAATATATTAGTAAATATACTTGATAATATAGCACACTATATGATATAAATATTAATTAGTGATATATAATAATATAAGAAATTACAGCCTGGATTTCAAGCAGAAATCATAAAAGCCCTAATCTATAAGGAAAAGCTTGATATTATTATATATATTACAAAATATAGTATAAACTATAATACAAGAGAGAGTATATAAATATTACTGCAATTATTTCAAGAATGTTGCAAATCGGAAAGGACTAGAAAATGAAGACATTAGCTATTGCAAATCAAAAAGGAGGAGTTGCAAAATCCACAAGCTGTTGGGAAATCGGCAGCTGTCTCAGCAATTTAGGACACAAGGTTTTAGTAATCGATTTTGACCAACAGTCAAATCTGACAGGATATGTCAATGCAGATAAGACAAAACCATCTATATATGATGTGTTAAAAGCAGACAAGAGTATCGAAGAAGCAATACAGCAGACAGAGGATTTTGACTTCATATCCGCATCAGAAAAATTATCAAAAGCGGATAAGGAATTCAGCGCACCAGAGGATATTTACTTATTAAAAGAAGTGCTTAGCTTCGTGGAAGACCAATATGATTTTGCAATTATTGACAACAGTCCATCCCGAAACTCGCTCTTAAACATGAGCTACATAGCAGCAAACTATATGATTATTCCTACAGAGTGTGACACTGGAAGTATAGATGGTATTGATGCAATCTACGGTGACTTGAAAAAATACAGAAAATTAAAATGGACAGATGCAAAGGTTATTGGTTTGATTCTTACCAAGATGGAGAACACTGCCATGCACACAGTTGCATTAGAGC
>CAVFAM010000002.1:0-1164 GCA_963620375.1 Bacteroidaceae bacterium | reverse complement strand
CTGCCATGCACACACTTGCATTAGAGCAATTAAATGAGAAGGCAGAAGATATGGAAGAAAAGCCTTTTGTTATGAGTGTAAGAAAAGGTATCAAGGTATCTGAAAGCAAACTGGCAATGCAGAGCCTGCAGCATTACGATAAGTACAGTAATCCGGCAGTGGACTACAGAGCTATCACTAAGGCAATCATAGAAAGGGTAGAGGGTTAATCTGATATGAGCAATCTGGACAAGCTAAGAGCAAAGAATAAAGCCGCACAGGAAATGAAAGCACAGAACCAGGCAAAAAAGAGTGAGAACCTGGTAGATGATATTATTCAAAGCGGAGTGTCTTACGAAGAGGCATCAAATGATGAATTGCAAAAAGAGGTTCATGCAGTAGCAGATACACAGGATAAGATAGAAATTGCAGAAAAAGAAGAAAATGTGACAAAAGCACCAGAAACAGAAGCCCCAAAACAGCCGTTAAACGAGGATACGGGTAAAGTTGTCAGCGTGGAAGAGGAAAATGCCGTAGAGACCCCTTTAAACGTCTCAGAAGGCAAAGTGGTTAAAAAGGCTGTGAAAGAGACAGCAAAATCAAGAAAGAATACAAAAGCATCAGAGGAACAGCAGACAATTAAGGCTGCCATATCTTTTGTTGCCAGCAGAAGAGAAAATAAGAGTGTCAGAAAGAGCTTTTTGATTAAGGAGTCAAGCAATGAGAAATTAAAAATTCTGGCAGAGCAGCTTGGCACATCAGAAAATGATGTTATAAACCAGATTCTTGAGAGTGTTTTAAGTGACGTGGAGTAAAAAATGTATTTGAACAGTGTTCAATCATTGAATTATCGTTATACATAGAAGAGGATGGAAATGAAGGATTATTCTATAGCAAACACTACAAAAGAGGAGCGGATTGCTCTGATTAAGCAGTGGATTCCAGATGAGGACGGAATAGAGGACAGCGGAATGGACTTATGGGATGTGTATGCAGACTATATAAATGGAGTGAGAGAAATAGCTGAGATAAACGCATCCATGACAGGGACATTTTATACAGAGGACGACCTACAGTAATTATAAGTTGATGCAGCATAAAGCAAATCATAGCTAAATATCAAATAAGCAAAGCATCAGACTAAGAAAAATAACAAACTAAGAAAAAAACAAAATAAGAAAGTCA
>CAVFAM010000001.1:6176-23108 GCA_963620375.1 Bacteroidaceae bacterium | reverse complement strand
GTGGATATTCTCTTCCAGCCAAGGTTTTTTCCTCCTATTAGAATCTGTAATGAGCGAAGGCCTTATTAGCCTCAGCCATCTTATGCATATCTTCTTTTCTCTTAACAGATGCACCAGTGTTGTTTGCTGCATCCATAATCTCATTAGCTAATCTCTCAGCCTGAGTCTTCTCACCTCTAGCACGTGAGAAGTTTGTTAACCAACGAAGACCTAATGCCTGACGACGATCTGGGCGAACCTCGATAGGTACCTGGTATGTTGCTCCACCGATACGTCTAGCCTTAACTTCGAGTGAAGGCATTACGTTGTTCATAGCCTCTTCAAATACTTCAAGGGCTGGTCTTCCTGTTTTCTCTTCTACTGTAGCAAATGCTCCGTATACAATCTTCTGAGCTACGCCCTTCTTACCATCTAACATGATGCTGTTAACAAGCTTTGTAACTACTTTGCTGTTGTACATTGGATCTGCTAATACGTCTCTTTTCTGAGTATGTCCTTTACGTGGCACGTTACTTCCCTCCTTAATCATGATTTTTGTTTTGGATTAATTCATAGGTACTCACATGTGTCTCTCTAAATGTGTTCGTGCGGAATTGTATACTAAAATAATCCCAACACTAAACTGCTTAGTTCTGTTTGTGAAATACATCTTCCGCTAATTATTTAGCAGCTTTTGGTCTCTTAGCACCGTACTTAGAACGAGCCTGTTTTCTGTTTGCAACACCTGCAGTATCTAATGTACCACGGATGATATGGTAACGTGTACCTGGTAAATCCTTAACACGGCCACCACGAATCAGAACAACGCTATGCTCCTGTAAGTTGTGTCCCTCACCTGGAATGTAAGATGTTACTTCGATTCCGTTTGAAAGACGTACTCTGGCGATCTTTCTAAGAGCTGAGTTAGGTTTCTTAGGAGTTGCTGTCTTAACAGCTGTACAAACACCACGCTTCTGTGGAGAAGAAGTATTGATTGGTCTCTTCTGAAGAGAGTTATAGCTTCTCTGAAGTGCAGGTGCTGTAGACTTCTTTACTGATGTCTGACGTCCTTTTCTTACTAACTGGTTGAATGTTGGCATTATTTTCACCTCCTGTAGATTTATAAAACTGCGCACTCTAAAGCACGCTAAAACATTATATAAATTTTATCCGGACTTGTCAAGCAAAAAAATAGAGACTCTGGCCTATTCCAAAGTCTCTATCATTATTCAGTCTGTATTCTGCATCTTATTCTGCATCTTCTGTATCGTTTACAGCTGGCTCTGCATCAAAGTCTGAAAAATCATCAAATGACAATTCCTCTTCCTCATTGATGTCGCTGTCAAGCTTGATGTTACGGTATCTCTTCATACCTGTTCCTGCTGGAATAAGCTTTCCGATGATAACGTTCTCTTTCATACCGATAAGAGGATCAATCTTGCCCTTGATTGCTGCTTCAGTAAGAACCTTTGTTGTCTCCTGGAATGAAGCGGCTGAAAGGAATGAGTTAGTAGCAAGGGAAGCCTTTGTAATACCAAGTAATACCTGAGATCCCTCTGCAAGTGTCTTTCCTTCCTCCTCAAGCTTTTCGTTAAGCTCTAAGAAGTCAAGTGCATCAACCATGCTTCCTGGAAGAAGACCAGAATCTCCAGCTTCCTCAACACGAATCTTCTGTAAGCACTGACGAACAATTACTTCGATATGCTTATCATTGATTTCTACACCCTGTAAACGGTATACACGCTGTACCTCACGGAGCATGTAATCCTGAACGGCACGGACACCCTTAATCTTTAAGATGTCATGTGGGTTTACAGAACCTTCTGTAAGCTCGTCACCAGCCTCAAGTGTTGCACCATCTACAATCTTGATTCGTGAGCCATAAGGGATTAAGTATGCCTTAGTCTCTCCTGTCTCGTTGTTTGTAACGATAACCTCACGCTTCTTCTTTG
Organism: Bacteroidaceae bacterium; assembly: GCA_963620375.1. Taxonomy (GTDB): domain Bacteria; phylum Bacillota; class Clostridia; order Lachnospirales; family Lachnospiraceae; genus Roseburia. The sequence goes on along the minus strand of CAVFAM010000001.1, from coordinate 21,177 downwards.
TATCCTTAATAGTAGCTACACCACCGAACTCTGTGATAATTGCAAGTCCCTTTGGCTTTCTAGCCTCAAAGATTTCCTCTACTCGAGGAAGACCCTGTGTGATATCTCCACCGGCTACACCACCAGTATGGAAAGTTCTCATTGTAAGCTGTGTACCAGGCTCACCGATTGACTGAGCGGCGATGATACCGATTGCTTCACCAACCTGTACTGCCTGACCTGTTGCCATGTTGGCACCATAACACTTAGCACAAACTCCCATATGTGAACGACATGTGAGAACTGTACGAATCTTGAGCTGTGTAATTGGCTCTCCGTTCTCATCTACACCCTTGCTCATGATTGCAGCTGCACGCTTAGGTGTAATCATGTGGTTCTTCTTAACAATTACGTTTCCATCCTTGTCACAGATTGTCTGGCAGGTGAAACGTCCTGTGATACGCTCCTGTAAACTCTCGATTTCCTCACGGCCTTCCATGAATGCCTTAACAACCATTCCTGGAATCTCACGTCCTGTATCTGCACAACAATCTGACTCACGAACAATCATATGCTGTGATACGTCTACGAGACGTCTTGTAAGGTATCCTGAATCGGCTGTACGGAGGGCTGTATCTGAAAGTCCCTTACGAGCTCCATGTGCTGACATGAAGTACTCGAGTACGTCAAGACCCTCACGGAAACATGACTTAATAGGAAGCTCGATTGTACGTCCTGTTGTATCAGCCATAAGTCCACGCATACCTGCAAGCTGTTTGATCTGCTTATCAGATCCACGGGCTCCGGAATCAGCCATCATGAAGATGTTGTTGTACTTGTCAAGTCCTGTAAGCAATGCCTTTGTAAGGGCATCATCAGTCTCTTTCCATGTCTCTACAACTTCTTTATAACGCTCTTCGTCTGTGATAAGACCACGCTTATACTGCTTTGTAATCTTATCAACTGTATCCTGTGCTTCCTGAATCATCTGTGGCTTCTGTGGTGGCACAGTCATATCTGAAATTGAAACTGTCATGGCAGCCTGAGTTGAATACTTGTAACCCATAGCCTTGACATTATCAAGCACCTCAGCAGTTGTTGTTGCTCCATGAGTGTTGATAACCTTCTCAAGAATCTGCTTAATCTGTTTCTTTCCTACGTGGAAATCAACCTCGAATAAAAGCGCATTGTCTGGGTTTGTTCTGTCAACAAAACCAAGATCCTGAGGAATGTTCTCGTTGAAGATTAAAAGTCCAACTGTTGTCTTTACGAATCCAGATTTCTCTGTTCCGTCTGCAAGCTTAACTGTACGATATACATAGATATCCTGATGTAATGAAATCTCCTTGTTCTCGTATGCAAGCATTGCGAGGTTTACACTGCCGTAGCGGTGTCCGAAGAGATCCATTGGTGTACAGAGTACACGTCTGTTTCCATCAGTTACATCCTCAAACCAGATGAGGTCATAGAGTCCAAGCTTAGCTGGCTCTGTCTCGCTTGCTGGTGTTGTAAGAGCCTTAAGCTCCTCAATATCTGTATAAATCTTGTCTGATGATACAGCAGCTACTGCCTTTGGATCATTCTTGCGGTCAGCAAGCTTTCTCATTGTAAGGTAGTAAACTCCAAGAATCATATCCTGTGATGGTACGGCTACAAGTCCACCATCTGAAGGCTTAAGCAGGTTGTTTGGTGATAAGAGCATAAATCTACACTCTGCCTGTGCCTCTGCTGTAAGTGGAAGGTGAACAGCCATCTGGTCACCGTCGAAGTCAGCGTTGAAGGCTGTACATACGAGTGGGTGAAGCTTGATAGCTTTTCCTTCTACAAGGATTGGCTCGAAAGCCTGAATTCCTAATCTATGGAGTGTCGGGGCACGGTTTAACATAACAGGATGCTCTTTGATAACCTCCTCTAATACGTCCCATACCTCTGGCTGAAGTCTCTCAACCATCTTCTTGGCACTCTTGATATTGTGTGCTGTTCCGTTAGCTGCAAGCTCTTTCATAACGAATGGCTTGAAAAGCTCGATAGCCATCTCTTTTGGAAGACCACACTGATAAATCTTTAACTTTGGCTCTACACAGATAACTGAACGTCCTGAGTAGTCAACACGTTTTCCGAGAAGGTTCTGACGGAAACGTCCGCCCTTACCTTTGAGCATGTCAGAAAGTGACTTGAGTGCTCTGTTTCCAGGACCTGTTACCGGACGTCCACGACGGCCATTGTCGATAAGAGCATCAACTGCTTCCTGAAGCATACGCTTCTCGTTTCGCACGATGATGTCAGGTGCGCCTAAGTCGAGAAGTCTTCTCAGACGGTTGTTACGGTTGATAATTCTTCTGTATAAATCGTTAAGGTCAGATGTTGCAAAACGTCCACCTTCAAGCTGAACCATTGGACGAAGGTCTGGTGGGATAACAGGGATAACTGTCATAATCATCCACTCAGGCTTGTTTCCTGACTCACGGAAAGCTTCTACAACCTCTAATCTCTTGATAATACGAGCTCTCTTCTGACCTGTAGCATTCTCAAGCTCTGCCTGTAACTCAGCAGACTCTTTCTCAAGGTCAATTGCTGCTAAAAGCTCATGGATAGACTCAGCACCCATTCCTACACGGAAAGCGCTTCTACCATACTGCTCACAAGCCTCCTGATACTCAGCCTCTGTTAAAATCTGCTTGTATGCAAGAGATGTCTCTCCTGGATCAAGTACGATATATGAAGCAAAGTAAAGTACACGCTCAAGAACACGTGGTGATAAGTCAAGGATGAGTCCCATACGAGATGGGATACCCTTGAAATACCAGATATGAGATACAGGAGCTGCAAGCTCGATGTGTCCCATACGCTCTCTACGAACACTTGACTTTGTGATTTCTACACCACAACGGTCGCAGACAACACCCTTATAACGGATTTTCTTATATTTACCGCAGTGACATTCCCAGTCCTTTGTAGGTCCGAAAATCTTCTCGCAGAAAAGACCGTCTTTTTCAGGCTTTAATGTTCTATAGTTAATAGTCTCAGGCTTTTTAACCTCGCCATGTGACCATTCTCTAATCTTCTCAGGAGATGCTAATCCAATCTGAATTGCATCAAACTGCATTGCCTGATTATTTTCAATAGTATTTGATTCTGGCATTACTGGCTCTCCCTTCTAATTACTCTTCATCAAGAACTTCATCATCGAAGAATTCCTCTGACTCATCAATATCATCAGGCTCTTCCTCTTCTACGTCTACAAGCTCCTCATTATCGAATTCCTGCTTTGTGAAGCCATGCTTAGCAAATGACTCGCTGTCTTCAAAAGCGTAATCCTTGTCATTTCCGATAATAGAGTTGATATCTGTATTACCATACTCGCTTGTCTCGATAAGCTCTACTTCATTTCTGTCCTCGTCTAATACTTTTACATCCAAGCCTAATGACTGAAGCTCTTTCAAAAGTACCTTAAATGACTCTGGGATACCTGGCTCAGGGATATTGTCTCCCTTGATGATTGCTTCGTAAGTCTTAACACGTCCGATAACATCATCAGATTTCATTGTCAGGATTTCCTGCAATGTATATGCAGCACCGTAAGCTTCCAGTGCCCAAACTTCCATTTCTCCGAAACGCTGTCCACCGAACTGGGCTTTACCACCGAGTGGCTGCTGGGTTACCAATGAGTAAGGACCTGTTGAACGGGCATGAATCTTATCATCAACAAGGTGATGCAGCTTGAGGTAGTGCATGTGTCCGATTGTAACCTTACCATCGAAGCACTCACCTGTTCTACCATCACGGAGCTGGACCTTTCCATCTGTAGAGATTGGAACACCCTTCCAGAGGGCTCTGTGGTCTCTGTTCTTTGAAAGATAATCCATCACATCCTCACGGAGTGTATCTACATACTTGTCATAGAAAATCTCAGCATCTGCATTCCAGTATGGATGCTCTGACTGCTGGTCTGCTTCAAGCTCTGCCTTGTCAAATGGAAGATTTACATAATCATTTGCAAGTGTAAGTGTATCTTCAATATCTATCTCGTTTGCACCATCGAATACAGGTGTTGAAATATTAAATCCAAGTGCCTTTGCAGCAAGGCTTAAGTGAATCTCAAGGACCTGACCGATGTTCATTCGTGAAGGCACACCAAGTGGATTAAGGACGATATCCAGCGGACGTCCATTTGGAAGGAATGGCATATCCTCAACTGGAAGTACTCGTGAAACTACACCCTTGTTACCATGACGTCCAGCCATCTTATCACCGACAGAGATCTTTCTCTTCTGGGCAATGTAGATACGGACTGACTGGTTAACACCTGGTGAAAGCTCATCGCCATTTTCTCTTGTAAATACCTTTGCATCAACAACGATACCATATGCTCCATGTGGTACCTTTAATGATGTATCACGAACCTCTCTTGCCTTCTCACCGAAGATTGCGCGTAAGAGACGCTCCTCAGCAGTAAGCTCTGTCTCTCCCTTAGGAGTAACCTTTCCAACAAGGATATCACCGGCACGAACCTCAGCACCTACACGGATGATCCCTCTCTCATCGAGATCCTTAAGTGCGTCATCACCTACACCAGGAACATCACGGGTGATTTCCTCTGGTCCAAGCTTTGTATCACGGGCTTCTGTCTCATATTCCTCGATATGAACAGATGTATATACGTCATACTCTACAAGACGCTCTGAAAGAAGAACGGCATCCTCGTAGTTGTAACCTTCCCATGTCATGAATCCGATAAGTGGATTCTTACCAAGAGCTAACTCGCCCTGGCTTGTTGAAGGACCATCTGCGATAACCTCTCCTGCCTCAACATGCTGACCCTTGAATACGATAGGTCTCTGGTTGTAGCAGTTTGACTGGTTTGAACGAGAGAATTTTGTAAGTATATACTCTCTCTTGTTTCCGTCATCTTCTTTGATAACGATTCTATTAGACTCTGAAGAAAGAACCTCTCCAGCAGCCTTTGCAACTACACATACACCTGAGTCAACAGCAGCCTTTGCCTCGATACCTGTTCCAACTACAGGAGCTTCTGTAGTGAGAAGTGGCACTGCCTGACGCTGCATGTTAGATCCCATGAGGGCACGGGTAGGGTCATCATTCTGTAAGAATGGAATGAGGGCTGTAGCAACTGAGAATACCATCTTAGGAGATACATCCATGTAATCGAATGCTGTCTTGTCGTACTCCTGTGTCTCTTCTCTGTAACGACCTGATACGGAGTTACGCACAAAGTGTCCGTCCTCATCAAGCTTCTCATTAGCCTGGGCTACATGATAATTGTCCTCTTCATCTGCTGTCATATATACAACTTCATCTGTGACAACCGGATTCTTAGGGTCAGTCTTATCAATCTTACGATAAGGTGCCTCTACGAACCCATACTCATTGATACGGGCATAGCAAGCCAATGAGTTAATCAGACCGATGTTAGGTCCTTCAGGTGTCTCTACTGGGCACATACGTCCATAATGAGAGTAGTGTACATCTCGAACCTCGAATCCGGCACGGTCTCTTGAAAGACCACCAGGTCCAAGTGCTGATAAACGTCTCTTATGAGTCAACTCACCGAGTGGGTTGTTCTGATCCATGAACTGTGAAAGCTGTGAAGAACCGAAGAACTCCTTAACAGCTGCAGTTACAGGCTTGATATTGATAAGACTCTGTGGAGAAATTCCCTCTAAGTCCTGTGTAGTCATTCTCTCACGAACAACTCTCTCTAATCTTGAAAGACCAATACGATACTGGTTCTGTAATAACTCTCCAACGGCACGAATACGTCTGTTTCCTAAGTGGTCGATATCGTCATCATTTCCGAGTCCCCACTCAAGGTGCATATTATAGTTGATAGATGCGAAGATATCCTCTTTAGTAATATGCTTTGGAATAAGGTCTGACATATCTCTTCTGATAGCCTCGATGCGCTCCTCAAGAGTCTCGTTTTCCTCCATAATTCCTGCAAGAACCGGATAGTAAACAAGCTCATGAATACCAAGCTCATCTGTATCAAGCTCAGGAATCCAAGACTTGATATCAACCATCATAGATGAGAGAACCTTTACATTTCTTGTCTCTGTCTGAATCCATACTGCTGGTACAGCTGCATTCTGGATATTCTCAGCAAGCTCTCTTGAAACTACTGTTCCAGCCTCAGCCATTACCTCACCAGTTGTTGGGTCAACAACATCCTCAGCAAGAACATGTCCACTGATACGGTTCTTTAAAGCCAGCTTCTTATTGAATTTGTAACGTCCAACCTTAGCTAAATCATATCTTCTTGCATCGAAGAACATAGCTGTAATAAGGCTCTCTGCGCTCTCTACTGAAAGTGGCTCGCCTGGACGAATCTTTTTGTATAACTCTAATAAACCAGCCTCAAAGCTTCCCTGTGGCTCACGCTCTGTGATAGATGGATCCTTGCCAAATGAAGCCTGAATCTTTGGCTCATCACCGAACATGTCGAGAATCTGCTGGTTAGTTCCTACTCCAAGAGCACGTAAAAGTACAGTGATAGGTACCTTACGTGTTCTATCTACTCTAACATAAAAAACGTCATTGGAATCAGTCTCATACTCCAACCATGCTCCACGGTTAGGAATGACAGTACATGAGTAGAGCTTCTTTCCGATTTTATCATGGGCGATTCCATAATAAATACCAGGAGAACGTACCAACTGGCTGACGATAACTCGCTCTGCACCATTGATAACGAATGTACCTGTTTCTGTCATCAGAGGCAGGTCTCCCATGAAAATCTCATGCTCATTGATTTCATCTGTCTCTTTGTTATGAAGTCTGACTTTGACTTTTAAAGGTGCTGCGTATGTCGCATCTCTCTCTTTGCACTCAGGAATTGTATACTTAACATCATCTTCGCATAATGTAAAGTCTACAAAATCAAGGCTAAGCTTTCCACTGTAATCCTCGATTGGAGAGATATCTGCAAAAGCTTCCTTCAGACCTTCGTCTAAAAACCACTGATAAGAATCCTTCTGGACCTCGATCAGGTTTGGCATCTGCAAAACCTCTTTTTGTCTTGAGTAACTCATACGCATGCTCTTGCCAGCCACGACTGGACGTATTCTGTTTTTCTCCATTGACGTTTCACCTCTCGTTTTTATTATTAATCCAGGTTTCCCTAGATGGTGTTGATTTCATTTCCACAATATCAATATGTTGTGGTTTTGTTCAACTGCACAAATCCCAATACATATTTTTAGTACTATTTAACCTCTTGACAAGGTCATTTCCTAAAAAAGAGTATGGAAATGCCTACTGCACCACAATAGTGCAACGTATACTATACAACAAATTCAATTATTATGCAAGGGAAATTTTTGAAATTGTAAAAAAATATGAAACAAGAAAATAAAATTAATATCGAACCACTATCTACATACAAAGCAGAAAAAGGGATTCTCGTGTGAGAATCCCTAAATTGACAATCTGAGTAAAATTACTTAAGAGTAACCTTTGCTCCCTCTGCCTCAAGTGCTGCCTTAGCTGCATCTGCAGATGCCTTGTCAGCTGCCTCTTTGATAACCTTTGGAGCTCCGTCAACTGCTTCTTTAGCTTCCTTAAGTCCAAGACCTGTAAGCTCACGAACAACCTTGATAACCTTAACCTTGTTTGGTCCTACTTCTGTAAGCTCTACGTCGAACTCTGTCTTCTCCTCAGCTGCTGCTGCGTCTCCACCTGCTGCTGCAACTACAACGCCTGCTGCTGCAGATACGCCGAACTCTTCTTCACAAGCTTTTACTAAATCATTTAACTCTAATACGCTTAACTCTTTGATAGCATCAATAAACTCTGCTGTTGTTAACTTTGCCATTTTATTTTCCTCCATTTAAAATTTAATAAGAAATATGTTTTGCTCTGTCAGACTACTCTGCGTCTGCTGGAGCCTCTTCTGCTGGTGCTTCCTCAGCTGGAGCTGCTTCTACAGCTGCATCTGCTGCACCACCCTGCTCTGCGATCTGATTAAGAACACGAGCAAGATTTGTGATAGGTGACTGTAAGCTTCCAAGTAATTTTGAAAGAAGTTCTTCTCTGCTTGGTACAGAAGCGATAGCTTTAATACCCTCAGCATCGTAGAATGTTCCCTCTACTACACCGGCTTTCATCTCAAGCTTAGGAGCTGTCTTAGCGAATTTTGCTAAGATTCTTGCAGGTGCTGTTGCATCCTCTGTAGAGATTGCGAAAGCACTTGGTCCCTCAAGGACTTCTCTTAAACCTTCGAACTCAGTTCCCTCTACTGCACGGCTTACTAATGTATTCTTGTATACCTTGTAAGACACGCCAGCTTCTCTTAACTGTTTACGTAACTGAGTATCCTCAGCAACTGTAAGTCCACGGTAATCAACTACTACAACTGATGCTGCGTCCTTAATTGCTCCAGAAATCTCATCTACGATAGGCTGTTTAAGTTCTACCTTTGCCATGATTCATTTACCTCCTTTTAGATTTTCGCATAAAAGACATGAGGTATTTGATTTATTAATCAAAGAAACCCTCCTGCCTGTCGACAGAAGGGTACAAGTCAAAATTCAAGATAAATCTCGAACATTCCCTCGGTAGGTTCTACGTTTACGCCTTGCGGCACCTACTGTCTTCGGCAATATGCATTGCAAATTATATCAAACTATATTACGGATGTCAATTACTTTTCCGCAAAACTTTTGCTTGGCGTTTGATAGGTCTTGTAAATTGTTTTACTGTAACTGTTTAACTATCTTACTGTGTAATCTTAACCACGTTTAACTTAACGCCAGGTCCCATTGTAGATGTAAGAGTTGCACTCTTAATATACTGACCCTTTAAGCTAGCAGGTTTTGCTTTATTAATTGCACCCATAAGAGACTGGAAGTTGTCGTTTAACTGCTCGTCTGTGAAAGATGCTTTTCCAACTGGCACATGGATAATGTTTGTCTTGTCCAATCTGTACTCAATCTTACCTGCTTTGATGTCGTTAACTGCCTTAGTAACATCCATTGTAACTGTTCCAGCTTTTGGGTTTGGCATTAAGCCCTTTGGTCCAAGGACACGTCCTAAACGACCAACAACACCCATCATGTCAGGTGTAGCAACAACAACGTCGAAGTCTAACCATCCCTCGTTCTGGATCTTAGGAATCAATTCCTCTCCTCCAACGAAGTCAGCTCCTGCTGCCTGTGCCTCGTCTAACTTAGTTCCCTTAGCGAAAACTAAAACCTTAACAGTTTTTCCTGTTCCGTGTGGTAATACAACTGCACCACGGATCTGCTGCTCTGCATGACGTCCATCACAACCAGTTCTAAGATGAAGCTCGATTGTCTCGTCAAATTTAGCTGTAGCATTCTTCTTTACGATTGAGATTGCATCTGCAACATCGTATAAGTTAGCTTTATCGAATGCTTTTACAGCGTCCTGATATTTCTTTCCTCTTTTCATGAAAAAATAACCTCCTGGTGGTATTATCGGGAGAGGGCCCTCCCACTAATTGTTTCTTTTAAATATTAAGCCTGAAGTCTGAATTAATCTACGACCTCAACACCCATTGATCTTGCTGTACCAGCGATCATGCTCATAGCAGACTCAAGTGAAGCTGCATTTAAGTCTGGCATCTTGAGTTCAGCGATTTCCTGAACCTGAGCCTTTGTAATCTTTGCAACCTTAGTCTTGTTAGGAACTCCTGAACCAGACTTGATGTTACAAGCTTTCTTAATTAATACTGGAGCAGGTGGTGTCTTAGTTACGAAGCTAAAACTTCTATCTGCATATACAGTAATAACTACAGGGATAATTAAGTCGCCCTGATCGGCTGTCTTTGCATTAAACTGCTTTGTGAACTCTACGATGTTTACACCGTGCTGTCCAAGTGCAGGTCCAACTGGAGGAGCTGGAGTTGCCTTTCCAGCAGGAATCTGCAATTTAATGTATCCTTCTACTTTCTTTGCCATTTGGAATTGCCTCCTTAATTTGTTTTCTTAACATCTGCGAAACTTACTTCTACCGGTGTCTCGCGACCGAACAGTTCTACATTGATTGTAACTGTCTGCTTGTTGTAGTTGATTGATGTGATTACACCAGCAGTATCCTTCCAGACACCACCGATTACGACAATCATATCACCTTCCTCGAAGTCAACCACAATGTTCTCTGCCTTAATACCTAAAGGTCTCATCTCGGCTTCTGTGAGTGGTACCGGCTTGCTTCCTGGTCCAACGAAACCAGTTACGCCCCTGGTATTTCTTACAACGTACCATGTATCGTCATTCATAATCATATGAATAAGCACATAGCCCGGAAACATTTTCTTGGAAACCTGCTTACGAACACCGTTCTTCATCTCAGTAACGTCCTCCATAGGAACACGCACCTCTAAGATTTGGTCTTCAAGATGTCTGTTTTCAATTGTTTTGTCAATATTTGCTTTGACCTTGTTTTCATAACCTGAATAGGTATGAACTACATACCAGTTTGCCTCTGCCATAAATCAATCTGCCTCCGTTAAAAACTTAAACCAATTAGGAAATTTACGCCGTACTGGATAACCCAGTCCAAAAGCGCAATAATAAGACCAGTAACTACTGAAACAGCTACTACCGCAATAGTTTGTCTTTTGATAGACTGCCTATCTGGCCAGATTATCTTCTGAAACTCAGCCTTCAAACCTGTGAACCAGCTAGTCTTTGGAGTTTTTTCGACTTTTTCATTTTGTCCCATTATAATACTCCTTCACTCGTTCCTGGACTATTTTGTTTCCTTATGCATTGTATGAGTTCTGCAGAATCTACAATACTTCTTGGTTTCCATTCTGTCCGGATGAGTCTTCTTGTCCTTTGTCATGTTGTAGTTACGACGCTGACATTCTGTGCATGCTAATGTAATTTTTGTACGCACGACTTCCACCTCCGTTTTAAATTCTTTGTTGTTTCTTTTGCTCTTAAAAAAGGGCATAAAAAAAAGACCTATTTCCAAGCCTAACTACTATATCATGGCTGTCTGTCTTCGTCAATACCTTTTTTAAATAATTTGCTTTTGCCTAGACATCATAACACGATTTTTTGCTCTGCGCAAGAATATTTTTGCATCAGCTATATTGAATTTGACCATAAATGACGATATAATAAATGTGTATAAATAGATTTAATATACCCTGATGCTTACACAGCATATTTCATGGATGAAAGGAGGGGATTCTAGTGGCTAGAATTGACAGCGTGTATGACTACTATATAAGTACATACGCCAACAAGGAAGTCTCGCGTTACGACACTCACAAGAAGAGTGAGCTTCGCCGGGTATACAACAGCATAGTAAAAGCAAACAAGGAGTCTCCTCTGTACAAGATTTCCAACATGGAAGAGGCCAAGAAATTTGCTATAGATATAAAGGAAGGCACCAAGTCCATCCAAAACGTCGTAGCCGCTTTATCAGACAGCTACGGAAGCTTTGAGGATTCCTTCCAGAAAAAGGTAGCTGTGTCTTCTGAGGAGGACAGGGTCGCAGTCAAGTATGTAGGCAATGGCGAGGAGGATAACTCTGCTGATAGTTTTTCAATCGATGTAAAGAAGCTCGCCCAGCCCCAGGTAAATACCGGTAATTATCTGAAGGATGATGTGCTTTCATTTAAGCCGGGCAGCTATTCCTTTGATTTGGCGACACCATCTACCACATACGAGTTTATATACACTGTAAACGACGGTGACACCAACAAGGACGTACTCACAAGACTTTCAAACCTGATAGGCAACGCTAATCTGGGAATCACAGCCGAGGTACTTGAGCGTGGCGATAAGTTTTCTGCTTTATCCCTTACATCAAGGCAGACAGGATTAAGCGACGAGGAAGCATACTTATTTAATATAAATCCGGATGCTACAAACGATTCCATCGTGGCTATGAACCAGCTTGGAATAGATAAGATAACACAGGAAGCCAGCAATTCATCATTTACATTAAATGATGCAGAGCGGTCATCGCTTTCTAACACTTTTACTATCAACAATACTTTTGAGCTGACTCTTAAGCAGCCTACGGATGGTAATCCAGCCACAATAGGTTTTAAGACAAACTCAGAAGCCGTGGCTGACAACATACAGACCCTGCTGGATGCCTTTAACGGTGTCATAAAGACAGCAGAGACCTATGCCGACACCGGTGCAAGCGCAGGCAATAAGCTCTTTAATGATGTAAGCTCTGTCTCCAAATCAAGGCAGGCAAGCCTGGCATACATCGGACTGATGGTTGCGGATGATGGTCAGATATCTATCGACAAGGATATACTGGCAGCGGCAGTCCAGCCAGACAGGGCAAGCGAGACCTACCAGACACTGACTGATTTCAAGGATGCCCTGGGTGAAAAAGCTGGAAATGTGGCAATTAATCCTATGAGTTATGTAAATAAGATTGTTGTGGCTTACAAAAATCCGGGACATAATTTTAATACACCATACATATCATCTATCTATGCAGGAATGATGCTGGATAAGATTGTATAAAAGCAGCTTAGCACATGTTATATGCCAGGCTGCTTTTTTGATTCCAAAATATGCAAAAGAAGCTGCCGGTGGCAGGTTCGGTTGGCGTCTAAAAAACAAATAATTTTTATATTGTATACAAGGTTTCTATAATAGTGGCTGCAAGTCTCCAACCATGTTTGTCTCAAGCTCTCGCAGCCTGTCGGCTATTTTTCTGCTCTTCTCATCTGCTGCTTTATACTCATTCATATATGAGCTTAAGGACTGGATTCCCATGTTACAGCCCTTGGTCAGAAGCTTGGCAGCCTCCGAGGTATCGTCCTCATTCATGCCCATTTTGATTGCTGACTGCATCATAGATGAAGCTCTTGCCATAAGGTTTGGCGCCTTGTCCGGCTCCCCAGCTGTCATTAGTATTTCCCTGCACTCGCTCTCAAGCTTGATGTGTGGCTCATAATATTTATTGATAAGCTCTATCATCTGCTTGTCTGTAACCTGTGTCTTGATTCTCTCCATGCTCTCAATCGCCATCTTGCAGCCACTGCTGCACTCCTGCAAAAGTGCGATTGTGTCATGGTGCATAGTATTACCTTTTCTAAGTTCCTGTGAATTGCTGATTGCCATAATACCCTCCTAGTTTCCTTTGCTGCTGAGAGGATTGCTCCTCTTCTCGAAAAATATGTTATTGTCCGGAGCTGCCTTGTTGTAGTCACTGTATGCGCTTCTCTGCCTGATTTCCATAAGCTCCTCATCAGACATTGAATTAGTGGCTGTCACATCATCTCTTTCCTTTAGGACATTTCCGCCAGCCATGGGTGAGCCAAACACGCCTGGGACTGGCGGCATGGCTGGCATGACAGGATGGCAGACTTCTGGGTTTTGCTTTTCTTTTTCGTTTTCAGACATAAAAATACCTCCTGTGTGATGTTATTACACTGGAGGTAGTATGTGGGGTTTTATTAATTTTATACTTTACTATGGGTTGACTCCTAAGTCAAAGACATAAATATTTTCATATTTACCATCATTTTCCTGCAAAGCTTCATCCACTCCGCCACAATATCCAGAAGCCAGAAGCGAATTGCACTGGGAGAGCAGGTGTATGGATAGGATATATTCCACCCCAGGCAAAAATCCATCCCGCTTTTCTTTTTGTCTGGCGTGCATATGGGACAGCATCTCACCGGGCTCAACCGAATATCTCTTCTGGTCCGTAAATGTCACCATATCGCCATATCTTTCCTTCAAATACTTGCAGTATGATTCATCCTCAGTGGTCACATAGATATAGTCCAGATTCCATGCGGCAAGCAATTCATCTATCTTGTCGCACAGCATATCTATGGAGGCATGGATAGGATGATTGCTTAAATGTGTATTGACATAGTCTGTGCCACGGGCCAGTACCCCAAGAGTTTTGTTAGGATAGGGCAGAAACTTCTTTCGTCTGGCCTCGATATAGTCCAAAACCTGCCCGTTGTATCTGCCATCCTGCCATGATAGCCAGGTATCCCTACACTGCTCCTGCATGATATAGGACTGCACACTGCCATTATAGAAACCCGGGCTGAAAAACACATTTCTGCTCTCCATGACCTCTTCAAGCGTGAATTGCTCAGGCTGATTATAAAATTTCGCCCAGATGTCATCCCCTTGAAAGTTGCTGTAAATGCTGCCATTTGACATAGTAAGCCGTATCACAGGGATAAAGCCTATGCTTTTTGCATATCTGGCACATACCTCAACCTTTGGCAAAAGGGCAAACAAGCCCAGATTACTGTAGTAACCATCCATGACAAAGAAATTCTTATCAGGATTTTTGTCCCCCAGCTCCCTGCAGTCCGAGAACATGAAAGTAAATGACATGACCTCGTCATAATACATAATGCCCTGTTTATATCTGTCAACCGGTTCCGAGCATGGGATTCCATGTATTATCTGCAAAAAGCGGTCTCCGTCAATAAGTTCCAGAGTTCTCTCCGCAGTCAGTTCTTCCTCATAGAAGCATGCAATATCAGGCAAATCTGGCAGAAGAGGTATCATTTTCTCCCAATGCTTACCAACCAGCACCAGACGTTTTCCCTCCCACAAGCCAAGGGCTGTTTGGCACAGCTCTACCGAATACTCATTGCAGTCATGTAAAAATATACAGTCATACTGGTTCAAAAACCACATATCCAGCCCGCCAGTATACTTATAGCGGTGAATGTAGGTACTCGGCTGATATTTTAAGAGGGCAAGAGGCTGTCCTGCCTCATCTACGGCAATAGCCATATCGCATTTTGCAGCTGCATCAGCCGCCATACGAAACATGTCTGGTCCATATGGGATTTTAAGCATGTCCGACTGCCTTATATCCTCAAGATTATCCTTAATATCTTCAACTATTATCATGCGTTTATCTTACTCTCAATAGCTTTCTTCAGTTTTGTGGAGCTGGTGCTCTGCGTATATGGGAAAAACACCATAGTCGAGCCATTTTTTTCCAGGAATTCTTTTTCAGCCAGCCATGCCGGGTCATGCTCGTAGTCACTTCCTGAAAACTGTACATCGAAATGATA
>CAVFAM010000001.1:0-6166 GCA_963620375.1 Bacteroidaceae bacterium | reverse complement strand
TACAGCTTAAACATATCTCTGGTTCCCGCAAAATCAAGTGGCAGCTTCACCGCCTCATCAACATACCTGCACGAGCGAACCATCTCTATACGCTCCTCGAATGGCACAAATGGCTCTGCCTGCTTGTTCAGACGAACGCCCTCATCTGACACCACTCCTACTATCAGGTATTTGCACTGCTCCTTTGCCCTCTTGAACATATTGAGATGTCCGATGTGGAACAGGTCAAATACACCTGCAATATATCCTACATTGTATGGCCTATCATCATCTGCCTTCATCTCATTTCCATTCTCGCCAGCCCCATCTCCGGTCTTAGCCGCAAGCCTGGCAGCCACATTTGCTCTCCTCTTATTCGGATAGTCATTTCCCGGGTCATAGATGTGATAATCTGTAATACCCATATCCTTAAGCTGATTTACAACTCCATTATATCCCTTGATACATATGATTATATGCCTCTCATCTGCCGGAATATCCTTTAAAATATCAGGAGAATTAATCGGGATTCCATTCATCTGGCTTCCCCACCTGGCGCTGTTGTTGTCTATAATAGAATAAATCTCATAGTCATCTGCAAACTGGAAAAGGAATTTTTCAGTAAATCTGCCAGAGCCAAACAGAATCAGTTTTTTATCATTTAAGCCGTCAAATATATCGACAAAAATCCTCTGATAGTCTTTGGCGCTGTAATTTATCTTTTCCCTGTTTGTGTAAAGTATTCTGCCATCAACCCTCTTATTCTCATAATAAGGTCTAAGCTCCTTTTGATTTCTCAGAGTATCCGTAAAACGAGCCGACATGCGCATCCATATATCCTCGCACTCTGTCAGTCCATAGCGCTCTAATACCTCTTTTCTTGGGATAAGACGCTCAAACTCCCTGTCTGTGCCATCATATATGATGGTTATGGACCTGTACATAATAGCCTTGGCAGGGCAATTCTCTATATAAAATTCCTGGTCATAATATATATATCTGCTCTTGCTGTCAGCGATTGATGTATCATAAAAGCAGTTCAGGGGAACCATGTCAATATATCCTCTGGCAAGAATGGTTCCAAGGTCTCTGCCATTTGCACTGTTTCTGTCCTTTTCCGATATTACATCTGTATGCTCAGAGGACTGCAAAATAAGCTCATTCATATCATCCAGGGCTTTATAAAAAGCCTCCTTATCCTTTTTGCCGATAAGCTTTAGCTCGTTCATGGCAATAGGCGCATCAACAAAAGGCATGACAAAGCAATTTCCGTCAATATGTGACTCTACCACATTAATGCCTCTCTCGTGCAGATCATCCAGATTGTCCTGCATTTCCTTAAGCTTTCTGCTGCCCTCATCATATATAGCCCTCTTTGTAACAGTTCTCGCCCCATTATGTTCGCATATGCTTGTAACAAGGGCATTTTCCCTGCCCCTGTCAAGTGAGATGGTGGCATGAAGTGTATCATCAAAGCTTCCATCCATACTGCCCTCTATAAAATATGCGTTAGCCAGCTTGTGAAACATGCCATTTTTTATCAAATCCGTATACAAAAACTGCTCCACAAGAAATACACTGTCAGGATAATTGTACAGAGGAAAATATCTCATTGCCAGCTCTTCCACCGGTTCATAGCCCTCAGCATATATCAGCTGAGCTTCCTGCAGGGATGGCATAACCGAATAAAATTTGTCATTGGAAAATCCAGCAGTAATAAGCATATCCTGCAGCTCACTCATAGAATAACATCTGCCTGCTATTGTATTTCTATCTGCATCTGATAAACGTCTGTAATTCTCTATGCCATCAAAGCTATGATTTGTATATGGGTCTCTGTCACCGCATATGTACTTGATGGCATAACGGTTCTCAGCCCCTAAAAGCAAGCGTCCCTGTGGCTTTAACAGCTTATGGCATTGCCTAAGCGCTTCTACTGGCTGGTCGATTTCCTCTATAATATCCACACCGACGATATAATCATACTGTTCGGTCTCGGTCTGAAGTTCTGTTACGCTACATGCCCTGATGCTTCCTTTTTTCTCCATATATTTTAAAATAGAAGAGTCCGCTTCATTTGTATATAGATATAATATTTTGCTGTTGGTTTTAAAATTATACCACGCAACTACTCCCGTGGAAAATTCATTGACAAGTGAATACATGGGTTTGTGTTTCTCCTTTGTTTGTTTTGTGGGCTGTGGATTTGCTCCTTAAAGCGAATTAGGTTACTATTACATTTTGTCAAGATTTAATGTCATTTGCTCAAATTGCTCTTCGGATGAAATATCATTAATAAATTTTTCAAGATTTAAAGACTGCTTCAATACATCAACACCTTTTTCTTCTAAATATTTATTTCCTGTAGCATGTTCTATTAGTTTATGATAATAGCAAGCCAATCGCTTATATTGGCTAATTGCAAATTCTGCCGTATGCATTGTGCCACTATCCTGCTCAGCTTCTACTATTATCAGTCCCTGACTTATCCCACTCTGAAGTCTATCCCTTTCAACATAATTATATTTTTTTATGATTGTACCTATTGGATATTCACTCAAAAGGCAACCACCTTTTTCTATAATTTCTTGAGATAATTTTACATTTGTCTTAGGCTGAATATTATCCAAGCCACATGGTAACCATACTATGCATTTTCCTTTATTGTCTAATGCTCCGCGTAATGCAATAGTATCACATCCAAGAGCCAACCCATTAACCACATTAATATTTTTTTCAGCCACATATTTTCCTGTATCGTAAGCTAATCGTCTACCATTTTCTGAACAATTTCTACTACCTACAACCGCAATATTTTTATATTTATTTGCAATATCAATATTGCCTTTATAATAAATAACGGCGGGTGGATTCTTGATATTCTTTAATTGCCTAGGATATAATGCATCATCTCTTGTACAATAATATATTCCATTTTTCTCGTTTTCACGCTGGGCATATTTCGCTATTTTTATTTTTTCAATTTCCTTATCCGAGTATGTTTCCATATCTTATATCGCCTTCCCCAATGCAAACATCTTCACACTTTTTGCCCCACGATTTAGCAGAATCTCTTTACATGCATACAAAGAATTTCCCGTTGTTGTCACATCATCCATTAAAAGAACTACATCACCTGATATATCAACATCATCCATTGTCGTAATAGTATTCATATGTACTTCTTTATCTCTTCTTCCACCCCATGCCAATTTATCTATAGTTTTTGCTCTTCTCAAATAGTACACTTTGTTAACTCTTCCACTGGCTGCAAGCATATCACCTAACATTCCTATACCAGATTCAGTCTTCATTGCATCACTAGACGGAACTACACATATAGTAACTCCGTCACAAATTTCTTCATTTAACAAATTAAAGAAATATCTGACAGCGCTGCTCTTGCCCTCTTTCAAGTCGAGAATCTTTCCACTATACACATCAAAATATGGATTTTTTATCTTCAGCTCTTTATTTTGCCAGTATCTATGGTAGTTGCTATAAACTACTATACCCTCTGATTGCTCCCATTCTTTATTAACAAAAACCATACACATTTTACCTCTCGATTTTACCATCATCTTTCAGCTTCTTCACATAATACTTTACCTAACATCTGGATTTTCTATGTGCAACATTGATTACAAGTACTGTTTTATCCTCAAGTTAATTTAATTACGCAAGCGTAGGTATCCTATATCCAGCAGCTTCCATTTTCTCAACAAATTCTGCTTCTGTTATGCCAAGTTTTTCGGCTCCTCGGGATACTCCATAATCTCCCTCTTGAACACTTTTGAAGATTTCCATTTCCATGCCTTCTGCACGACCAAGTAACACACCTTCCTCACGACCTCGTAGAACTCCCTTATTTTCTGCTTCCTCTCGTTCAAGCTCAATCTGTCTCTCAAATGTAAAATCCAAATTTGTCACCTTGGCAACCTCCTCTCGCCGATTAATTAAGAACTCTTTCAATATATTATCATTTATACATCTATCAATAGCATGTTCTATGGCATCAGCCAAGCTCATATTCTCATCACCATAGTATTGCCTCACATAATCTATAAAAATCATGTAGTCCTTAAGGAATCCACACCTATTCAGCAGCTCCGCATTATTCCCTTTATTGATATTATACACAATACACTTGAGTTCTAGCTGTGGGTTATCAGTTTCCTTTTCAAAACAGTCCGACAGCTTATACTCGCATTTTTCTGGTTGATTCTCCTTACCATTATAGAATACTATAAATTTTGGTGTTGGTATCTTAACCAATGTGTGACCAAATAAATTTAGCCTTTGCTGCTTGATTCTCTTCTCCAGATGATTTGCCACATAGATAAGACTCCTCAGTGGCATATTCGGACAAACCGTTGATTGATGCTCATAAATATTGAGACTTGAATCAATCACAAATGAAGCATCATTTCTCACTGTCAGTGATATTCCCTTTTCCAAGGTGCATATCTCCACATCATCTGGATTCGTGTAATCCGAATCGTTCAGCGCATTATATAGCAATAATGCGTTTTTCTTGTCCTCCAATAACATACTAAATACGTCGCTTTTGTACTCCCTGTTTCCTGTCATACGCTCTCCTTTTCTTGTGTCGAATGAATTTTTCGAATAAGGAGATTTGTATATGCTTACATTTTATCACAACATGCCTTATGTCTTATGCACATTCCGTAATTATGTACAAAACTTTAATTCTGAAATTCATTCTTTTGTTGTTAATTGTTGTAGTTAAAAGCATGAATTTCTGAATCATATATGTATTTACATGTCCTAGATTTGTGTACTTATAGTACAGTATGTGAAATATCTGCTTTGATATTATGATAGCATTTAAAAGCTGGCAGTGCAACAGAAACAGCTGAATTTATGTAGTCAGGGCTTAGATAATACTATATAAAAGTAGTCATAAAATATTCGATCATTCGACCTAATTTTTCATATAAAGATATGAAATCCGTCTATCTGATTATATTCATGGAAACAAGTCCAGCACTTTTTCACACTACAAAACAATATATTCACCAGAAATGTACCGAATTCGATACGGGGATAAAGCTGAACCTGCTTGATAACATAACCTTTATTTCACTTGACACATTTAGAGACGAGGTTCACAATATAAATACCAAAAGAGATGCCTGGCTTAAATTTCTGACAGAGGATGACCCAGATGAGATTGTCAATTTTGTCAATCAATACCCAGAATTTCTGCCATGCTATAAAGATTTGATTGCATTTCGTCAGAACCCAAAGGAGTTGATAAACATGTTTTCAGATGCGCTTAAAGAACTCAATAAGAATACAGAACGGTATATGGTTGAGGAGCTTAACAAAAAAGTCAAAGAATTAAACGAAGAGCTTAGTAATGCAACATCTATGAATAATTCCATGGCAAAACGTATAGCCGAGCTTGAAACCCAGCTAAATAAAACACATGCTTAGATGTGGCATGATTTAATGAAGCTCTCAGGCACTTGACTCAGAGCAAAATCGAGAGAATACCATGCAAGTTTCATGGTATTTCTCTCGATTTTTCTATTTCAAATGCCTATATTAGGTAAGTACGATTATAACTAAGCAAATATAGGTATCCTATAACCAGCAGCCTCCATTTTTTTAACAAATTCGGCTTCTGTTATGCCGAGCTTTTCGGCACCTCGGGATACTCCATAATCTCCCTCTTGAACACTTTTGAAAATTTCTGCTTTCCTTCCTTCGAGAAGTCCTTCTGTGCGTCCACGTATCAAGCCTTTATTTTCTGCTTCCTCACGCTCAAGCTCTATCTGTCTTTCAAATGTAAAATCCAAATTCGTCACCTTGGCAACCTCCTCTCGCCGATTAATCAAAAAATTTCTCAATATGTTCTCATCTATACATCTATTAATTGCATACTCTATTGCATCATCCAAAGCCATGTTTTTCTCATCATAATAATATCTCACATAATCTATAAAAATCATATACTCTTTAAGGAAACTGCACTTTTCAAGCAGTGAAACGTTGTTCCCTTTATTGATATTATACACAATACACTTTAGTTCTAACTGCGGATTATCTGTTTCCTTTTCAAAACAGTCCGACAGCTTATACTCGCATTTTTCTGGCTGATTCTCCTTACCATTATAGAATACGATAAATTTCGGTGTCGGAATCTCAACCAATGTATGCC